>CAYOKA010000008.1:0-34093 GCA_964404395.1 uncultured Oscillospiraceae bacterium
GCACCGGCCTTCAAATCCGAGGTGCCGATATACAGGTTCCTGATTCTTGCCTGAATAATCGCCCCGGCACACATAGTGCAAGGCTCCAGCGTTACATACAGATCGCAATCATTCAGCCGCCATGAGCCAAGCTTTTCGCAGGCCTTGCGGATAGCTGTCATTTCCGCATGAAGCGTCACATCGTTTTTGGTCTCCCTTTCGTTGTGGCCTCTTGCGATGATTTCTCCATCCTTCACAATGACTGCTCCAACAGGAGTTTCCGCTGCCTTCCGGGCTTCTTCCGCTTCTCTCAGTGCGAATGACATATAGCGTTCATGCGTATGATAAGGGCGAAACCCTGCTTCATGCTTCACTCTTGGACCTCCGGAATATTAAGCGAAAATGCGTATATCTGCTATATCAGACACTCCGCGGCAACAGATTGTAGGGGAGTCGCTTTCCCTATTGTACTACAAAGATTTGCAACAATCAATTCCCAATCTGATTGCATTATATGGATGACTGTTGCATCGACCAAAGGCTAACGCACTCATCCAGGTTTACGGTTCTGACCAAACTAAGATCAAGATCGTCCTTTTTATACCAGTCGTTCAGCTGATGGTATATACCGACGGCAGAAGCAAGTGGCAAGGCCAGGTGCACATATTAAAATCAGAATGGAGATGCTTGGGAACGATATTTGCAGATCTCCGGATCATATGCCTGCCTATCCCTTTAGATTTTTACGTTTTGATTCATTAATCTATTTGTTATCAGCATTCTGAGCACCGCAACTTTGCCTTATGACAATCTCTGGTTGTAGGACAATGATTTGATCCCGGCGTACAGTTTCACCGTTAATCAGCTTTTGTAAAAGCTCTGCTGCGGTCTTACCTACCTCATACTTAGGAAATCTCACAGTAGTCATTTTCACGGGGAGCTGCTCGCATATCTTAGTGTCATCATATCCTGTTATTGCAATATCTTTGCCAATTGCCAAGCCTAACTCGTTTGCTGCTCTATATGCTCCTATCGCTACATTGTCGTTAAAGCATACGATAGCTTGAGGCCTATCTTCATTCTGAAGCAACTCCATCGTACCGTAATAGCCATTTTCCTCAAACCCGCGTTCTTCTGTTCCCATGTGAATATATTCATCCCTTATGGGAATGCCGGATTCCGCAAGTGCTGAAAGATAGGCTAGATAGCGTTGCTCGACGGAAACATAGTAAATTCCTGAAACAAATGCGATTTTTCTATAGCCAAGTTGAATCAAGTGCTTGGTAATCAAAGATGATCCATAGAAGTTGTTGGAAATAACCTTCGGGGCTTCTACGCCCGGTATATTCCTGTTGCAGAATACAAATGGGATATTATTCGATTTGAGAATGTTCATCGATTCCGTCTGGCTTAAATTGGATGCTGCAGGTACAATAATCATTCCGTAGACACCTGTATTTACAAGACTTTCTATATAATGACGCTGTTTGTTAACATCATGATCTGTATTACATAATATCGTGTGGACATCATTTACGCTGGCGAAGTCTTCAATCCCTCTGAGTATCTCTGGGTATGTATCAGTGACTATGTTGGGCAATAATACGCCCCATATTTCATTCATTTTCTGCAATTCTTTAGTGTTGGAATAGTCTTCTGCTATATAAGTGCCACTGCCATTCTTTGCATAAAGGTATTTTTCGCCTATGAGTTCAGCTACGGCTTTCTCTATCGTTGATCTGGCAACACTATATTTAGCCATCATTTTTACCCGGGAAGGTATACGCGTATGTGGAGGCAAATTTTGTATGTCTGCCTTTATTCTTTCTTTAATTACGGAATATACAAGATTGTTTAATTTAGTCATGCTGATTTTCCTTCTTATCAAATAGTCGGTTCGCTTTAAGCATTATATAACTATTTAATTCAAAATTCAACTAAAATACTCAAAAACAGAATACAATGATATTTCATTTTAATAAAGCGGACGGTATGGTAAATATATTTTCATGGCTTCTTTTTTATCGGATCTAGCCATGTTCAATATTTTAATATAATTCTTATCAAGTGGGCATTTGGAATATGGAAAGCCACATTTGGCAATATACGTCGATTTTTTTATTGATGCTGGTGTATATAAAATTTGCGATCTTGTTCATTACAGCTTTCAAATAATAATAAACTGGAGCCCATGATATTTTTATATTGACAATGCAAGCGGTATGGTTTATAATTGGGTTCAGTTGATTTAACTGAATTTTAAAAAGCAAACGGTCTGGTATTTGACGAACCAAAGTAATATTCTGTTGTAAATTCTAAAGTAAAAGGAAAAAAGACAAATGGTTGAATTAAATGTAAAAAAAATAAATGAGATTAAAGCAAGGCATTTAGATTCATTTAATTGGAAAGGTAAAAGCAGCATACCTTTAGGTATATGGGTCAATGATAAAAGCAAGCACAAGAATATAACTTTTGGAGCATCGGATTTTCACAAGCGTCTTTTTGAAAGGCAAGTAACAATGCTGGAGGATACAATTAGTATTGGTTCAGATATCGTTCCTGTTCTAGGTATCAAGAATTATGCAGTAAGTATCGTACCGTCAATTTTTGGCGCAAAGCTAATAAGTCCAGGCGTTGATATTGACAGGATTGAAGATGCCGGATACTGGGTAGAAAAGTTATTAGTTGATATTGAGGATGTTGAAAAACTAGATTCTTCTAAAATGCAGTCAGAGTTATTCCTGGATTTAATGAAACAACTGGAGTATTATAAGAGAAATTCTCCATCATGGGCTGAAATTGCAGTTATGGTAATAGGTCCTTTTTCTATAGCTGAATTATTAAGAGGTTCAGATATTTATTTAGACATGTATGACAACCCGGAATATGTGCATAGATTATTGCAAATATGCACAGATACTCTTATCAGGTGTGTTGAATTATTTAGAGAAACACTTGGTTACAGCAATAATGTAAAAGAGGCTTGTACACCCTTTGGAATGTGGTATCCAGGTTTGCGCTTCGGTGATGATTCTATTATTAATTTGTCTCCTGAATTGATAAAGGAATTTGTAATCCCATATTATGATAAAATTGCAAGAGCATTTAACTGTTCTATAGAAGTACACTTCTGTACAATGCCTGCATCATTGGGAGAACAAATCCTGGATGGCTTACTGGATTCACAGAATATTAAAGGTATAAGCACTCAATTAGGTACATTGCATTACGAGAAAAATTTAATGAAGATAAAGAACAAGCTTTCAGTTGAAGCGGCTTACGGACATGGGCTCTCTTATTTTTCAGAGAAATATGGAAACTTTAAGAACTGGGCTTCATACATAAAAATGCATTTTTCAAATACATCAGGCTTGGTATTATATACTGAGGTATCCTCCGTGGAGGAAGGTAAAAGGATGTTGGATGAATGGCTTTCAACATAAAAAGTAATATAAACTAATAATTTTTGACTACGCCTTATCTAGAAATTCATGGACAAGTTACTTTAAAATTGAGGAGGAGCCGTAATTGAAAATCTAAAAGGTATATTTCCAGCGTTAATAACACCATTTAAAAGAAATGGAACAATTAATGAAACCGCATTGCAGGAAGTTTTCCTGGCATCCGATGTATCCATTTATATCACAGGGGCTAATATTGCTATTGACGGCGGGTATACTGCAAAATAAAATATATTCGTTATGAAAGGGAGATGATTGGTTTAGCAGTTATTGATAATGTTAAAAATGCACATCTGTATTATGGGATGGGGGCAGGATTAGAAAAAGCACTAAAGTTTATACAAAAAACCGACTTTTCTGTTCTGGAGCCTGGGAAATACGAAATCGATGGAAGCGATATATACGCGCTTGTTCAGAAATATGAGACGAAACCTCTGTCTGAAGGAGAATGGGAAGCTCACAGGAACTATACCGACATTCAATATATGGTCGAAGGAATAGAGCAAATGGGATATGCTTGGGCCGGAAGTCTTAAGGTTTTAAAGGAATACGATTCGGAGAAGGATTTCTTACTACTTGATGGCAGCGGCAGCATGATAGTTTTCAACAGTGGTACATTTGCCATATTTGAGCCGGAGGATGCCCATATGCCTTCTATAACTGCGGATACGAGGATGGCTGTATTGAAGGTTGTGGTAAAGGTAAAGGTGAAAGGATAAATCTTAATCATGAGAAATGGATTTGTGGTGTATTTTACCGCAAAATCACGTGGGAATTGCTGTACTTGTGATGTGGGATTACAAGCAAATTACAGGCGGCCGCAGAAAGCTCATCTGGAGATCAGCCGCCTACCTAAATGGTATATTACTCTAAAAGGGAGAATTAATAAAAAGATGAAGCATATTATTAGAAACTCAATCATAACGCCTACATAATTACTGAACCTTTCCATGATATCACCTATCCTGACAAAAGTGGCCTTACCTTTTGAAACTGTATTAATCAGATTGTCCAATATAATCTTTGCCAGTATTATGCGCTTTTATAATCTTATTTATGTTATCTATTTTTTCCATTTGGCAAGGGCATCTGCCAAAGTTGAGTTAATGCTTTCATCCTCTTGTTGATTGAGAAACTTACCTATCTCCCTTTTATTAACCCGATCACCCTTCCTCTTGTTGAAGTCATCCAGCTTCTCTCTGTAACCGCAGGTGCAGAAGAAAGCCTTTTTGTCGCCTTCGCCGCGAATTTCCATCTTTTTGTGGCACTCGGGACATCTGGCATTCGATAACATGGAAATTCTCTTCCGGTAGCTGCATTCCCGATCCTGACAAACAAACATCCTGCCCTTTTTTCCATTAACCTCAAGCAAGTACTTGCCGCATTCCGGACACTTTTCACGGGTCATATTGTCATGCTTATAAACGTCTGTGCTGGAAATCACCTTTGAGACCAGCTTAGTAGCATAGCTCTTCATTTCGTCTATAAAACTATCGGGTCTTTCTCTTCCCTTACTTATGGAGGTAAGGCGTTGCTCCCACTTTGCCGTAAGCTCCGGAGATCTGAGATCCTCCGGTACAATACCAACCAGCTGAAGGCCTTTTGAAGTGGGATGTATTTCCTTGCCTCTTCTTTCTATATAAAAGGAGCTAAATAGCTTTTCGATAATATCTGCTCTGGTGGCAGGTGTTCCCAAGCCGCTGGTCTTGTCCATAGCTTCACGCAGCTCATCGTTCTCGATGAATTTGCCCGGATGCTCCATGGCGGTAAGCAGTGTAGCCTCAGTATAACGCGCCGGGGGCTTTGTTTTGCCGTTAACCGGCTGCACCGAGCTGGGCTTCAATTTGTCGCCTTTTTTCATATCCGGAAGACTCTGCTCGGGTCCTTCGTCAAGGCTTGAATCGGAGCCACCGGCTTCTTCATGAAATTGCCCCGCGAATTGCCCGTATCCGGCTTGCCCCGAACCTTCTGTTCCGTCGTAGATTGCCTTCCAGCCCTTTGACTTTACTATTTTACCTCTTGCGGTGAACTGCTCGTCATTTATATCTACTTTTAGCGTAGTTTGCTCATACTTAAAGGAAGGGCTCAGGACAGCGAGAAACCTTTTGACAATCAGGTCGTAAATATTGCGCTCCTCGTAATCCAGCGCGCCAAGGTTTACATGCTGTTCTGTCGGTATTATTGCATGGTGATCGCTGACCTTTGCATTATCCACAAATCTTTTCGTCGTCTTAATCCTGCCGCCGCGAAGAATGGCTCGCGCTGCTGTGGCATAGGGACCCACGGAAATGCTTTTCAACCGATCCGGCAGTGTTGGCACGATATCATCTGTGATGTGCCTGGAATCTGTGCGCGGATAAGTGACAATTTTGTGAACCTCATAAAGCTTTTGCATGGTGCCCAGAGTTTGCTTGGCTGAATAACCGTATTTGCGGTTAGCGTCTCGCTGCAGCTCAGTAAGGTCATATGCCAGCGGCGGCTGCTCTTCCTTTGCCTCTTTTTTTACGTCAACAACAGTTCCGCTGTGCCCCTTCAATCTGGATAGTATGTCATCTGCCTGCTGCTTGTTAAAAATACGTATCTGGCCGCCGGATTTGCCTTGCCATTGCATGGTAAATCCCTTCATAAGGGCATTGATCGTCCAGTAATCCCTGGGAACAAACTTTCTTATTTCATTTTCTCTTTCAACGATCATAGCAAGTGTAGGCGTCTGAACTCTGCCTGCGGACAGCTGGGCATTGTGCTTACAGGTCAGCGCCCGGGTAACATTCAGGCCTATGAGCCAGTCGGCTTCCGCGCGACACTCTGCCGATCTGTAGAGGTTATCGTAATTCTTACCGGGTTTTAGGTTGCTAAAGCCGTCCTTTATGGATTTGTCGGTTTGGGAGGATATCCACAAGCGCTTTATTGGCTTGGAAAAGCCTGCTTTCACAAGGATCCATCTTGCAACCAGCTCGCCTTCCCGTCCTGCATCCGTTGCAATAACCAGATCATCAACATCAGGCCTCTTTAGGAGCTTCTTCACGATACCGAACTGCTTTGAAGTTTGCTTAATGACAACCAGTTCCATTTTCTTAGGTAGCATCGGCAGAGTTTCGAGACTCCAGGTTTGATATTTTTCGCCATAAGCTTCGGGATCGGCTAGCGTAACAAGGTGTCCCAAGGCCCAGGTTACGATATATTTGTTTCCCATCAGGAAGCCATTGCCACCTTGATTACAGTTCAGTACTTTGGCCAAATCTCTGCCAACAGAGGGCTTCTCAGCCAAAACAAGTGTTTTTCCCATTTATATACCTCATTTCATAATTATTTCATGTTTTAGGAGGGGGTGGTCGCCTATATCATCCCTATAGGCAAAAGCCTTTTATAGCTTAATGATACCCTATTTCGCGGTATAATGTATATACTATCTAGATTATGGGCATTTTGCGAAGTGGCATTCGTTGAGCCCTGCAGCTCAATATATTGTGGGCAGGCATGAAGCTTATACTATGTATTGTACAGCTAAGCACGTCGCAAAAGCCTTGTCTAACAATACTTGTGCATACAAGTGCCAAATGGTATAATTTCCTTATAAACTGAATTCTAGCTATATCGCATATTTCTTTGATTAAGGATAAAATAATACATATTTACATTTTTACATAAATATACAGATAAAAGGGAGGAAAATAATATGGATAGGAACGTTTATGCAGTTAGACCTGTCAGCATGGGCAGTGTGCGCTTGTTGCCGGGGGAAATCAACAGAAGGTACGGGTTGAACAGGAAATACATGATGAGTCTTGACTCGTCGAAGCTTCTTCAAAATCACTACTGGGAAGCAGGCGCCAACGTATCCTATTCCCCACAGCTGGATGACTGCCACAAAGGCTGGGAGCATCCGGGATGTCAGCTCCGCGGCCATTTTTTAGGGCATTGGCTTTCAGCGGCATCTTTGATGACAGCACTAAACAATGATGCCGAAATAAAAGGTAAAGCAGACTATATAGTCTCAGAGCTTGGAAGATGCCAAAAAGAAAATGGAGGAGAGTGGGTCGGCTCCATACCGGAAAAGTACTTGGATTTTGTAGCAAGGGGCAAGGAGGTCTGGGCGCCGCAGTACACCCTACATAAAACGCTTATGGGTCTGTGGGACATGTATAAAAACGCAGGTAATACCCAGGCCTTTGAGATACTTTGCAATTTTGCCAAGTGGTTCGAAAGATGGACATCCGGCTTCGACAGGGCTCAAATGGACGACATACTGGACGCCGAAACAGGCGGAATGCTTGAGGTCTGGTCAAATCTATATGGTGAAACCGGCAGGCAGGAGCATCTTGACTTGATGCATAAATATGACAGGAGCCGCCTTTTTGACCGAATTTTAAAGGGCGAAGATGCCCTTACTAATATGCATGCAAACACCACAATTCCTGAAATACATGGAGTTGCCAGAGCCTGGGAGGTAACTGGAGACGACAGATGGAAAAGAATAGCCCTGGCGTATTGGAAGATGGCTGTTGAGGACAGGGGCTATTACTGTACCGGGGGTCAGACCCATGGTGAGATATGGGCACCGCCATTTGAAGTTTTTGCGAGGCTCGGTGATAAGAACCAGGAGCATTGCACAGTTTACAATATGATGAGGCTTTCTGACTACCTTTACCGCTGGACGGGCGATGCAGCCTACGGCGATTACTGGGAAAGGAATATGGAGAATGGAATCTTGGCACAGCAGAATAAGGATACCGGCTTGATTACCTATTTCCTGCCAATGGCTCCGGGCTCGGTAAAAAAATGGGGATCGGAGACCGAAGATTTTTGGTGCTGCCATGGAACCCTTGTACAAGCGCATCCATATCTGCAGACAGGCATTTATTATGAAAGTGATGACAACTTGTATATACAGCAGTATATCCCTTCAGAGCTTGATTGGAAATGCAGCTCCTCGAAGGTTAAGGTTACTAGCCAATATGACAATCAATCAACAGCGGTTCGTAAGCCGGGTGCCGTAAAGATTAAGTTAACCGTGAAGAGTGAAGCTCCTTCACGCTTTAAGCTTAATGTCAGAATCCCATGGTGGGTCGCCGGGGAGGTAGTTATTCTCGTAAACGGTAAAAGGCTCAAATCAGTGAGCAAACCATCAAGCTATACTGTTATTGATCAAATATGGCACAACGATGAAATAATACTGGAATTCCCAAAGAAACTCACCTGCTTCCCTGTTCCGGATAAAGAGGAATATGCCGCCTTCATGGACGGGCCTGTTGTTCTAGCCGGGCTAACGGATGAAGATCAAGCTATTAAAATGGATAGAAAAAATCCGGAAGCCTCTCTGGCAGTTTTCCGTGAAAGAGAATGGAACAACTGGATTACAGAATACAGAACCTTTGGACAGAACCCAAAAATACGCTTTATTCCTCTCAAAGATGTGGTCGACGAGAGATATACGGTATATTTTCCTTTGATAAAGCCTTCCGGAGGGAAAGCCTAAATTAAGCTTTATGGCTATGGGCAGAAGCCTTAGCTATAAGAACATATTGCGGAGGATTGAAATATGGGCATATCTATTAGTGAACAAAACAAGCTTATTTGGAATTTCAATGGTGAAAAGCTTGTGATTGAGCCATGGGGCAAAAACAGCTTCAGGATTCGCTCCGTCATGATGGGGGACATCCTTGACACGGATTATGCGCTGCTACCTGCCGAAAAATGCGATGTAGAAATCGAAATTAACGAAAAAACAGCTTCAATCACAAACGGTAAGATTAGAGCTGTGCTGGAGGAAATAGCATGGACACAGAACTGTCGGATTAGCTATTATAACCAGAACGGCAGGCTTCTTTTGCGCGAGCTGAGCAATCAAGGGGCACTCAACCTTTCTGCCCGCAAATTCAAGCCAATTATCGGCGGAGATTTCCGGTTGACTGCTTCCTTTGAATCCGATGAAAATGAGAAGCTTTATGGAATGGGCCAATATCAACAGGAAATACTGGATATAAAGAACTGCACATTTGAGCTGGCTCACAGGAACTCGCAGGCAAGCATTCCATTTGTACTTTCCAGCCTGGGGTATGGGTTTTTGTGGCATAACCCCGCCATCGGCCGGGCTAGCTTTAATAGGAACCGGACAGAATGGTATGCTGAAAGCACGAAACAAATGGACTACTGGATAACGGCGGGCGATACACCGGCGGAAATAGAAGAGGCCTTCGCCGATGTGACAGGTAAGGTTCCGATGATGCCTGAGTATGGGCTTGGCTTCTGGCAGTGCAAGCTGAGGTATTACAATCAGGAGCAGCTGCTGGAGGTTGCAAGGGAATACAAGCGAAGGAAGCTGCCCATTGACGTTATCGTCTGTGACTTTTTTCACTGGCCTAAAATGGGCGATTTCAGGTTTGATGAAGAGTTTTTCCCCGATCCCAAGGCTATGGTGGACGAACTAAAGGAAATGGGAATTGAGCTCATGGTGTCTGTATGGCCGCAGATTGACCTGCAAAGCGAGAATTATCAGGAGATGAGGCAGAAGAACCTGCTGGTCAAGCCTGAAATGGGAGTTAATATAAGCATGCTCTTCGGAGGCTACAGCAACTTTTTTGATGCTACAAATCCGGAGGCTCGCAAATATGTGTGGGAAAAATGCAAAAAGAACTACTACGACTATGGTATAAAGATTTTCTGGCTGGACGAAGCAGAGCCTGAGTACAACGTCTACGACTTTGACAATTACCGCTGCTTCGCCGGTCCCAATGTCCAGATAGGTAATATTTACCCCCAGATGTATTCCAGAGCTTTCTATGACGGGATGGCCGAACAAGGCCAGCATGGCATCATAAATCTTGTCCGCTGCGCATGGCTGGGGAGCCAGCGTTATGGAGCACTGGTCTGGTCCGGCGACATCTTCAGCTCATATGAGGATTTCAGGATGCAGATCTGTGCAGGACTGCATATGGGGCTCTGCGGAATACCCTGGTGGACCACCGACATAGGAGGCTTTCATGGGGGGAATCCGGAGGATGAAAGCTTTAGGCAGCTACTGGTAAGATGGTTCCAGTATGGGACATTCAGTCCGGTCATGCGTCTTCATGGCGACAGACAGCCAACTGTTCATTTGCAGAGAAAGGACGGGGGTTCTGCATTGTTCACCGGCAATGACAACGAGGTGTGGAGCTTTGGCCAGGAAGCCTACGACATTCTGGTGAAGTATTTGAAGCTGAGGGAGACGATGCGTCCCTATACTCGTGAATTGATGAAGCAGGCACATGAGAGAGGTACTCCCGTAATGAGAACCATGTTTTATGAGTTCCCGGAGGATGAAATATGCTGGACCTTAAAGGATCAATACATGTTTGGCTGTGACCTGCTGGTTGCGCCTGTGGTATATGAAAATATGAATTCAAGGGAGGTATACCTGCCGAGCGGCTGTGAATGGACCAGCCTATGGAACGGCCGGATTTACAAGGGCGGTCAGACTGTCCAGGCTGAAGCGCCTATCGATATAATCCCGGTGTTTTTGAGGGACGGGAGGCATACCGAATGGATTGAAGAAGCTAATAGAAAAGGAGAATGAGTATGTTAAGAAAAGTCAAGGTTGAGAATGGTTTAGTTCAAGGACTGCCGGCGGCTGACCCTCGCATTACAAGCTTTAAGGGGATACCCTTTGCCGCATCGCCGACAGGAGAAAACCGATGGCGTGCGCCCCAGCCTGCCGAGGACTGGGAAGGCGTTTTTCTGGCACATGATTTTGCTCCGATATCGATGCAGGCAAAGACAGTAATTGATGTTAAAAATATTTACACAAGAGAGTGGTCTGTAGACCCGGACATACCTATGGATGAGGATTGTCTCTACCTGAATGTTTGGACACCTGCGATGAGCGCCGATGAAAAGCTTCCGGTGTATGTGTGGTACTTCGGAGGAGGGCTGCAGGTAGGTCATACCGCCGAAATGGAATTTGACGGCGAGCGTATAGCACGCAGAGGCATCGTTGTTGTAACAGTAAATTACCGTTTGAACGTCTTTGGATTTTTATGTCATCCAGAAATAACGGCAGAGGCGCCGGATGCACCGGCCAACTTTGGCCATCTGGATCAGCAGGCGGGCACCCAGTGGGTCAAACGCAATATAGCGGCTTTTGGCGGTGACCCGGACAATATCACAATAGGAGGGCAATCTGCAGGTGGAGGAAGTGTATTGAGTCAGCTCACCTCACCTCAGAATGAAAGCCTTTTTAACAGG
Organism: uncultured Oscillospiraceae bacterium; assembly: GCA_964404395.1. Lineage (GTDB taxonomy): Bacteria > Bacillota > Clostridia > Acetivibrionales > DTU013 > JAAYBT01. Next base: position 11,661 of record CAYOKA010000008.1, read on the forward strand.
GTAATTATTCAAAGCGCCATGGTGACTAAGCTTTATCCCGGGAATCGTATTCCCGGAGTTAACAAGACCCTGGCAGAGGCTGAGCAGACAGGAGTAGAATTCCTGAAATTCCTAGGTGCCTCATCATTGGAGGAAGCACGAAAGCTGGATGCTGAGTATGTACGCGACAAAATGCTGGAATTTGATGAATTCTGGGCTACTGTCATCGACAACAAGTTCTGCATAGGAAATGCGTTTGAATTATTCATAAAAAACAAGCGTTGGATGGTGCCGGTGCTTTTGGGTCATACCTCCTCCGAATTCGCAAATGTCCCAAATGTAGCGACTATAGACGAGTTCAGGGCTATGGCCACAGACCTGTTTGGAGACGATGCAGACGAGTTCATGGGACTTTGTGGGGCTTGGACAGGAGATCTTAATGAAATAATCAAAAAAGCTACAGTAGGAATAGTTGAGTATTCAATCCGAGTTGCAGCAGAGGCTAATTGCAAATCCGGCGCAAAAGTGCCTATGTATTACTATAATTTCGATGCAGAAATACCCGGCTGGGACAACCCCGGGACCTTTCATTCGGTGGATCTCTGGTTCTTCTTTGAGACACTTGCAAAATGCTGGAGGCCGTTTGTCGGGAAGCATTATGATCTGGCTCGGCGGATGTGCAACTATTGGGCCAACTTTATTTGCAATGGAGACCCAAACGGAAAGGATTCTACAGGGGAGGAAATGCCGCGCTGGGAGCCCTATACGTCTGATGCTCCGTATGGAATGTTGTTTGCCGACCGTGCTGAATTTCTGAGGAAAGAGCCAAGTAGTCTCATGAGATTTCTGGTAAAGCAATATTTTAAGAAAAGCTAGTTCTTTGCATCGCAAAATCCCCCAATAATAAGAAAACGAGGTATGATATTGTGCGAATGACATTAGAAACTGATAGGAAAATAGGGAAGATCAATAGAAATATTTACGGACATTTTGCTGAGCACCTTGGCCGTTGTATTTACGAAGGTATGTGGGTCGGAGAGGATTCTACTATTCCGAATACTGACGGACTGCGCAATGATGTTGTCAAAGCACTGAAGGATATGAAAATACCGGTTTTGCGCTGGCCGGGAGGATGCTTTGCCGACATATACCACTGGAAGGACGGAATTGGGCCGCATGAGCAACGCCCCAGGATTTTGAACACGCACTGGGGCGGCGTCGTGGAAAGCAATCATTTTGGCACTCATGAGTTTTTCCGCATGTGCGAATTAATAGATACCGAGCCTTATATATGCGGAAATCTTGGCAGCGGTACTGTGCAGGAAATGCAGGAGTGGGTAGAATACATGACCTTTGATGGGGAATCCCCTATGACTGAGCTGAGGAAGAAAAATGGCAGAGCAGAGCCGTGGAAACTGAAATACTTTGGTGTGGGGAATGAAAACTGGGGCTGTGGAGGAAACATGCGTGCAGAATACTATGCAGACGAATACCGCAGATATGCAACGTACGTAAGAGACCTGGGCGAAAGCAAGATTTATAAGATTGCAGGTGGCGCCTCTGCCGGCGACTACCACTGGACCGAGGTTATGATGAGGGAAGCGGCAACGAAGATGCATGGACTGAGTCTTCATTATTATACCAGACCCTCGAAGGACGACTGGTCTGTTACAGGATCTGCTGTAGAATTTACCGAAAGTGAATGGTTCGCGGTCATGCAGAGTGCCTTCTATATGGAGGAGCTTGTAAAAAGGCATTCACAGATTATGGATCAATATGACCCCGAAAAGAAGGTGGGACTTGTCATAGATGAATGGGGCACGTGGTTTGAAGTAGAGCCCGGGACTAACCCCGGCTTCTTGTACCAACAGAACACGTTGAGGGACGCAATTGTCGCCGCTATACACCTAAATATGTTTAATAAGCACTGTGACAGGGTCAGTATGGCTAATATTGCCCAGACGGTAAATGTGCTTCAGTCGGTTATACTGACCGAAGGTGAGAAGATGATACTGACACCAACCTATCATGTATTTAACATGTTCAAGGTGCATCAGGATGCTGAGCTTTTGCCGCTTGATATGGAGTACGGAGAGTACTGCCTGGATGGTCAGAAAATACCACAACTCAGTGCGTCGGCTTCCATAGATAATGAAAATAAAATTCACATTTCAATGTGCAACTTACACCCTCATAAAAAAGCGGATATTACCTGCTCTGTAAGGGGTGGGACACTTTCTCAGGTGAGAGGGGAAATATTGTCGGCTTCGGAAATGAACTCCCATAATACGTTTAGCAACCCCTGTGCAGTAAAACCCGAAAGATTTAGTGGGGCGGAACTAAATAATGGGGAACTGAGCATCCTTATGCCACCTATGTCTATTGTTGTACTGACACTGGAATAGACTTAAAGCTCAGCGAATACGAAGCGATTCTGAGGTTGCCTGCTTGCCAATTGCTTTTACAGCTTAGCTGGGATTGGGGGTGGATACGAATGAGAAACAATTGCAAAGGATGTTCGGGCAGCGTACACATTACTGATAATGAAATTGAGATTGCGCTCAAAAGAGTGATTGAGTCCGGCGTTCCATTAGCCAATCGGGAATTGTATGAAAAAAGAATGAAAACCTGTAGTGCATGCGAGCAGTTAGTTTATGGGACGACATGCATGAGCTGCGGATGTATTGTAAAAGTAAGGGCGTTGAATGCACTACGTATCTGCCCTCACGCATCAGGAAACAGATGGTAGATTTGATGAAACGCCCGTAAAATGAGGAGGTATCTATATGAGCAAAAGGATTCAAGTGCCGGTCTCGGGAAAACCTTTTAAGAACAATGCTACCTATTGTGTCGGCACAGGAAGGATGGGTCTTGGCCTTCAGAAGGAGTATATTGACCATCTGAAGATAGTTCAAGAAGCGATACATTTTCGCTATATACGGGGTCATGGGCTGTTTTGTGATGATGTCGGGATTTACCGTGAAATTGAGATGGATGGGGTAAAACACCCTTTTTATAACTTTACATATTTAGATCGCATCATGGATAGCTATCTCGAAAATGGCATCAGGCCGTTTTTAGAGCTCGGCTTTATGCCGGAAAAACTAAAATCCGGAGAACAGACAATATTTTACTGGAAGGGCAATGTCACACCTCCTAAGTCCTATGAGAGGTGGGCTGAACTTATTGAGGCTACATTTAATCACCTTATTGACCGATATGGAAGAGAAGAAGTAACAACCTGGCCGGTTGAGGTGTGGAATGAGCCTAATATAGGATTTTGGGCCGGGACTATGGAGGAGTATTTCAAATTGTACGACTATTCCGCCAAAGCCGTCAAGAAGGTTGATCCGCGGATACAGGTAGGTGGGCCGGCGATCTGCGGCGTGGAAACGGAAAAATGGCTGAGATCCTTTTTTGAGCATTGCATCAATAATGATTTGCCGCTGGACTTCATCACCCGTCATTGTTATACCGCAAATCAGCCAACCATGCGCGGGCATTATATTTACCATACACTCAATGAACCGACGAGAATGATAGAGGAATTGAAAGAGACACGGGAGATTATGGCGGATTACCCTGAGATCGCCGAGATGCCGCTTCATATTACAGAGTTTAGTAGCTCATATGTCCCACTGTGCCCTGCCCATGATACGGATTTCCACGCTGCATATATTGCTCGTATCCTCAGCGAAGCCGGAGAATATGCGGACTCCTATTCCTATTGGACATTTAGTGACGTATTTGAGGAGATGGACGTCCCCAAATCTGTCTTCCATGGAGGTTTTGGACTTGTTGCCTTAAATTCAATTAAAAAGCCTAGCTTTTACGCCTTTGAATTTTTTGCAAATGCAGGTAGTGAGTTGCTTTACCGTGATAACAACCTAATTGTTACAAAAAAAGCTGACGGATATCTTATAATTGGATGGAACTGGCACGACATGCGCGACCACAAGCCGTCTCCTGACGAGGGATATATTCTTTCGCTGCCATCTGTGGGAGAAAGGGCAATCATGGTGAAAAAAGAGGTAGGTGCATCACATGCCAATCCAATGCAGACCTGGAGCAACCTTGGGAAACCGCGTAGTCTCAACAACAAGCAGCTTGCCATTTTAAAAGCTGCTGCTGAGCCGCTTCAGACGGATTGTACACTATTAGAGCGAAAGGGCTTTTATGAAGTTGAGCTGACAATATCATGCAATCACCTATGCATGCTGGAAATAATACCCGTGACTGATGGGACACAGACATATCTGGGATATGATTCAGAGGAGTTTTACGGCTTGAAATAGAGAGTTCTGAATACTATTAGAAAGGATGGAAGCAATGAAAAATAAAAACGATTTACTTGCACTACTTCCTAACGGGCAAGTGTTTGAGTTCTGGGAGCTACCTCAGAAATATGATAGGGAGATCCATGTGGACGGCAAAAATCCCAAGGCATCAGACGAGGGTGACGGTACGGCATTACATCCTTTAAAGACGATTAATGCCGCGGCCAGAATGGCTGTTCCCGGGACAAGAGTATTAATCCATGGTGGCACATACCGCGAAACAGTACAGCCTGCGGTTGGAGGAGAGAGCCCCGAAAAGATGATAAGCTATGAGGCTTTCGAGGGAGAAGAAGTTATTATAAAGGCTTCTGTTGAGGTCAAAAGCTTTAACCCCAGCGTCGGGTGGAGGCTGGTCAGAGGCTTCGGCCCGGTCAAGGTAGATACCGAAGGTATAAATGTATGGGAAATCGTAATTAATCCTGAAGATTTTAAGGGGTACAATCCCTTTTGTGCAGTAAATATCCTTCATGATCGTTTGTTTATTGAGTATGACAAGACCGATATGACGACATATTTGAATAGAAGAGGTATGGTATTTGTCGACGGCAAGCCGATGAAGCAGGTGCCGCTATACAACATGCTTAGTGAGAATGAAAATGCTTACTGGGTTGAGGCAAATGGGCAGAAGGTGCATATACGCCTATTCGGGGACGATGACCCCAAAAACCATACTATTGAGCTGACCAACAGGGAGCAATGCTTTGCACCAAAGATTCCCTTCCTGTCATATATCAAGGTAAAGGGACTTACCCTGGCGCATGCTGCCACTGGTGCACCTGTACCGCAGCGCGGTTCACTTTCTTGTTACCGTGGACACCACTGGATTATTGAAGATTGCACCATAGATTGGTCAAACGCAACCGGCATCGATTGTGGAAATGAATGCTGGCATCATTCTCTTATAGAGGGACAGGTAATTGGAAACACCATCATAAGGCGTAACACGATAAAGGACGTCGGAGTATGCGGTATTGCCGGGATGTTTGTGGGCAACATGCTGATTGAGGACAACCTCATAACAGGCACAGGCTGGCAGCGAATGGAGCTCTCCTGGGAAGCAGGGGGCATCAAGGTGCATAACATGACAAATTCGCTTATTCGCCGCAACGTTATAAAAGAATGCTACGGCTGCGATGCAATATGGCTTGATGTGGGCAATGAGAACAATCGTATTACATCAAACCTTTTCCTTGACGGCATTGACTCGAGGGAGCATATATTTATTGAGTGTACCCGTGATGAGGAAAACTTAATTGATAATAATATCATATGGAATGTAGAAGGCAGGTACGACAGGAATGCATTACCGGCTGAGCCGGGCTCCTCCGGCTGGTACAAGACTACAGAGACCGGAATCAAAAATGGTTACGGTATTTATCTGGAAGGTACCGATAGGCTTCGTATGGTAAACAACCTGATAGGCAAATGCCATATGGCAGGTTTTTTTGCGAAGGTGGTAGCATTCCGCCTGATGGTAAAACGCGGCGGAACATCCAGAGAGAACAAGTTTTTTAACAATTTGTTTTATCAATGCGGGGATGCTGCGATTATCCTGCCCAACGAACATAATGAGGCAGAGGGTAATGCTTACTCGAATATGCCGGGGGGATTTTTAAGGGTAATGTACCCTGAACCGGAAATGTGCCTGGATCTGCCAACCTGGCAGGAATTCTGCGGATTTGACAAGACAGGATGCGCCTGCGATATGGAAATCCGGATTAATAGCGAGGATCTAACTATGGAAATAGAACTACACGATGAGCTACCCGAGATAAAAGCGGATGAAAAAGTAGGTACTGATTACTTCGGCAACGAGGCCGGTACTATTAGAAAAGCCGGACCGTTCGCAACATTGACAGAAGGGAAGATGCGGTTTTCAATCGATCCCAGGAAGAAATATTGATAAGGAGAAAGCTCTGCTTTCTCCCAAGCTAATAAACCCGGATTTGTTTACCGGAGAAATGAGGCGGATATGGGTATTCTGGAAAACTTAAAAAAAGCTGCTAAAAAAGCAGGAAAGGGTCTGTCAAAACTTGCAAAAGGCTTTTCTATTTCGAATATATTAAAAAGCATCAGAGGGCAGCTTTTCCTTGCGTTTTTTGTTCCGATAGTTCTTATTATTTTACTTGGTGTCGTTTCCTATTTTAACTCTTCCAGCTCAGCAGTCAGCATGGCAACTCAATCTTCAGAAACAGTGATGGACAGCAGTGGCAAATATCTGGATCTGATGCTTAAAACCATAAAGGATCAGGTCGATCAAATGTGCGTTGATTCTGACATGCAACAGTATTTCACAAAGAAATGGTCGAAAGATGATATAGATGATACACTCTTGAAATCAAAGGTCATGGACAGAATCAACATGAAGCTGGCAACGGCAGTTGCCTTTAACAAAGATATTGACAATGTCATGCTTTTGTCCGATGTTGATGAGGCATCTTCCTTTAACACAGATGCTACTTGCGATGATATCAGGAATTCTTCATTTATGGCGGTGCTTGAGCAGAATACGGCTACCGGCGTATGGCTTGGGCAGCACAATGAGTTAGACGAATTGAACGAGAGAAGCTCAGACTACTTTTCTCTTACATATATGAAGCCTTTACGCCATCTTATATCAATGGAGGTTCTCGGACTGCTGGTCGTCGACATAAAACTGGATCCAATAGACGAACTTGTATCAGGAATCAATTTTGGTGAAGATAAGCTGATCTTTATTACGAGCCCGGACGATAAAGTCATCCTGAATGGCCAGATTGAAGAGAATTCCGACCTACTTGGACAACCCTATTATCAAAAAATTCGAAGTAGTGATGAAGAAAGCGGTACAGATAGTGTTCTTTTCCGGGGGACAAAATATCTATCCTCCTATCGCAAGGTCGGGGATACAGGTATGGTATTGCTGGGAATGATACCGGAAAGCAATTTGAATTCATCAGCCAGAAGTGTGGCTATGGTTACAATTTTTATAGCGCTGGCCGCCGTTTTGATTGCCCTTGCCACAGGTTATACGATGGCAAACAGTATGGGGGGAACGATTAACAAAATCATTGGAGTGTCTGAAAAAGCGGCCTCCGGCGACCTTTCATCAAACCTCCATTCAAACAGGCGAGACGAATTTGGCAAGCTGACCATTAGCATCAACTCAATGATTTCCAATATGCGTGCCCTAATTGAACAGACAATCGGCGTCGCTGAAAAGGTATCCTCCTCGGCATTTACGGTCTCCTTCACGTCGGATCGGGTTTCTGTTGCTTCCACAGAAATTTCGAAAGCGATCCAGGAAATATCGCATGGAGCCTCAGAGCAAGCCACTGACGCCGAACATGGTGTGAAACAAATAAGTGAACTGGCTGAGAAAATAAATGAGGTAACCGAATATGCGAAAGTAATTAATGATCTTACGAAGGATACAATGGATATGACTCATATCGGTCTATCATCAGTTAATGACTTAGACTCAAAAGCTAGTGAAACGACCGCCATATCCAAAGAAGTAATAAAGGGTATACAGGAGCTCGATGTCAACTCCAGGTCGATAGGTAAGATAGTAAAGGTCATTAGTAAAATTGCTGACCAGACGAACCTGCTGTCGCTAAACGCAGCCATAGAGGCCGCCAGGGCGGGAGAATTGGGTAAGGGCTTCGCAGTAGTAGCAGGACAGGTCAGGAAGCTGGCCGAGCAAACTATGGAGGCTGCCCGTGAGATTTCCACTATTGTAGGTAACACCCAGAGCATGACAACGAAGACAGTAGAAAAGGCTGCCTCAACAGAAACCATACTGAATCTGCAAAATAGTGCTGTTGTAAAGACAATTGAGATGTTTGGGAAAATCATGACTTCCATGGAGAACCTGTCGATTAAAGTGGATCAGATTATTCGGCTTATAGCAGATATGGAAGAAAGAAAGGAGCAGGCCATCTTCTCCATACAAAACATTTCAGCTGTATCACAGCAGACAGCCGCATCTTCTGAAGAGGTTACAGCTTCTGCGCAGGAACAGCTTGCCGGCATAGAAGACCTTGCTTCCAAAGCAGAGGAATTGAAAACAGCCGCTGAGGATTTGCAGAATAATATTCGGAGGTTTAGGATTAAATAGTTTAAATCAAATTGAGAATAAAGCTGACTCGCCTGATAAGCGATGCTATGGTGTTGCAAATTAGGCTCCCCGGAAAAGGGAATGATTCATAATCTGCATATTAATTATTGCTCCTTTACTTAAGATGTGCAGGATGCTACGATTAACCTATGATGTAGCATAATTGCAGTCCTGACTTCGATTTGCGTTAATATAGCGTAGAGGGGTGGAACTGGGTGGAGAGGGTCAAAAAGGGAGAGGGAATACATAAAGTATATATGTACTTTTTGGTCAGAGTGCTTCCCATTCTTATTATTCCCGTCTTTGTTATGGTTGCTATATATTATCGGAGCATAGAAGTCATCAATCAACAGACCTACGAAAAAAATTTAGCGGTTTTACAGAGCAGTGCTGAAACAATTAGGAAGACTTTTGACAATATGGACAACTTAATTGCATATATAGGCGGAAGTCCAAGTATCAATAGGCTATTTACAACTGTTGATCCGGTTCGCGATGGGTCAACAACTACGGATTTGTTAAGCATACAGGGAGAATTGAAGGCTTTGACAACCGCTAATGATCTTCTGCAAAACATCCAGATGTATTCCAGGAAAAACAATATTTTGATAGATTCTACTACAAATGCTTTGTATCTCAAAAGGTATTATACAATACACTTCACCATTGAAAACATGGAATTTGATGACTGGTGCAACAATATTTTATCAGCGCCTCACAACTATGATATATATTCAAACCTTAAGATAACATCCCTTGCTCAGACTCGGAAGAGCGTGCTATATGCGAAGTCCCTGCCTATGATGGCAAGCAAGGATATAGACGGGAATGTATTTATCTTTCTGGATGAGACATATCTCCTTGCGCTTTTTAGCAATATACAATACCAAAATTCCGGGTTTATTTATATCCTGGGAAGAGATGGGGACCCGATTTTATACAATAATGGCTCAAAACTTGATAATCCGCTGGTGGATATTAGCCGTTTCAATGACAATAGCGGTTACTCTCACCAAAATATAGAAGATACAAATATGTTTGTTACTTATTATAAGGATAGTAGCAGAAACTGGGTTTATATAGCGGCATTGCCGCAGAAACAGGTTCTGGCACCTACGGAAGGGATCCAATTATCTATAGGGATACTAATCTTGTTTTCATTATTGACGGGCGGGATTCTATTATTATTGTCTGTGAGGAAGCTTTCAAAGCCCATTTCAAACATATACACTCTGCTTTCTGAAAGTAATGATGTGCTTTCGTATAATGATTTTGAGTATGAAATATCCAAGCTTGTTGAAAGCAATCATGATATGCAGGAAGCTTTAAACAGTCAGATTCCGGAAATTAAGACATCAATATTTTATAACCTCTTAATTGGCAGATTTAACACCAGAGAGGAGATTAATGATAACCTTTCAAAGATTAACATAAAGCTGGATGCAAAATTCTACGTGGTACTGATTGCATCAATCAATGATTTAGATCTCAACAGTAATCTGGAGGAGATTGGCGCACGTAAAGTTTATATAAATGGCCTTATTACACAGAATTTTAGTAATGTGCAGGGTGTTTACAACCTTGATTTTGAGAGAACAGTTTTTCTTTTGAGTTATGAGCAGCCAAGCTATGTAGATGTCATGGAGCAGGTCGAAAAAACCACCGAACATATTATTGAGCAGTTGTATTCTCGTGTGAAAGTCAGTATATCCTTTTCCGGAGATATTGCCGCAAGTATTATGAATATTCACTCCAGCTTTTTTAATGCTAACACTGCCATTAGCTACAGGGAAAAAAATAGGTCATATACAGTCCAATGGTTTAACAAGGCCAGAGACATTGATAAATTGAGCTTTTACTATCCTGTCGAACTGGAGTCACAGATAATTGCCTTGGTTAGTGCGGGAAATACAACTATGCTGTCTGAGCTGTTTGAGAAAATTGAGCGCAGGAACAGATACATAGCCGGTCTGGATAACAAGTCCTCTTTCCTCGCGCTTTTGCAGTCAATGAATTCTACCCTGGTAAGAATATTTGGAAAGCCAGGCGAGTATTCAAAACAAATATTGAAGCTAAGGGGAAAAATCACATCACAGCTTGAAAAAAAGGAAGATTTGTTACAAACCTTCTACCTTATGAAGGAAGTATTTATGGAAATGGCTACGAACAATAAGGATGAGGCAAGTAAAGACGACAGAAGCCTGATTTTTCAAATACAAAAGTATATTGATGAGCAATATACTGACCCACAGCTTTCGCTTTCCTCCCTGGCAAATGTTTTCGGAATAACAGAAGTGTATCTTTCACACCTGTTCAAACAGGAATCCGGTGAAAACTTTTCAAAGTACGTGGAAAGGCTTCGTATGGAGAAAGCACTCCAGCTAATAGAAGAAGGGGATCATTTTATTAATGAAATCTCTGAAATTGTAGGGTATAATTCACCTCAGGTTTTCCGCAGAGCATATAAACGTTATTATGGGGTTACCCCCACCGGTGCAAATATTGAATAGAGTCAGTCAATCCTATTGCAAGAACGTTTTTTGATATTATATTAATAAATGTTCTTTTTTTTTATTTATTTCTTTTATTTTCCGAAATGAGAACTTCTGTTATGTGGGAGATGAAAAATAGCCTCTTTTACTTCTGCTTCAGACAAGTATAATTTAGGCATAGTCAGAATTTTGGAGGTTTAGTCCATGTCAATTATAGGCAGACCCTTTGCAGCCAAGTCATCTATGGGACTCATAGGAAAGAAAAAGGATAATTTTCTGCACAGGTTCTTTTTAAGGAAAGGGATTTGGCAATTATATTTGATGGCGCTGCTTCCTGTTGCTTTTGTAATCGTGTTCAATTATTTGCCCATTGGCGGAATTCTGATGGCCTTTAAAGATTACAGCTTCAGGAAGGGTATTTGGGGGAGCCCCTGGGTAGGATTAAAATACTTTAAACAGCTTTTTGACACACCAATTTTTTTGGATATTCTTAAAAACACACTGGTAATCAGCTTGTATTCTATAGTCGTAGGGTTTCCATTTCCAATAATTCTGGCTTTTGCATTTAATGAGGTACGTAATCAGAAAATCAAAAAGACAATACAGACAATTGCTTTTGCCCCCTACTTTATATCCACAGTGGTGATAGTTGGTATTCTTATGCAGGTTTTTTCATATCGTTACGGAGTTGTAAACGAACTTTTGAAGTTGCTGGGCAAAAGCCCGATTGATTTTTTCGGATCATCCGGATTTTTCCGGCCGGCCTATGTATGGTCTGGTGTCTGGCAGGGAGCAGGATATGGCTCGGTTCTTTATACAGCGGCATTATCCGGTATTGATGTCTCATTATATGAAGCAGCCTACCTGGATGGGGCAAACAAAATACAAAAAATCTTCTATATTGACTTACCCAGTATCACACCGACAATCATAATTACCCTTATATTGACAACAGGGGGGATTCTAAATGTAGGCTTCGAAAAGGTCTTCCTGATGCAGAATCCGGTTAATTATGGTATCTCAGAGGTCATATCCACATTTGTGTACAAGTCTGGTATCCAACAAGCTCAGTTCAGCTTTGCCACGGCTGTTGGGTTGTTCAATTCAGTAATCAACTGTATTGTTTTGCTATTAGTTAATTGGTTTTCAAGGCAAGTGAGTGAAACTAGCCTATTTTAGTACAGGGGGAGAATATGGTGGGCACAATTAGAAGAAACAGAGTGAAGATTTCCGGCATTGACATTGTATATCTTGGGATTACATATACTTTTCTGGCCTTGTTTACATTGATTGTATTGTATCCTTTGATATATGTGGTGAGTTGTTCCTTTTCTTCTGCTGAGTCGCTTGTTCGGGGACAAGTATTCTTCTTACCTGTGAAACCTACTTTGCAAGGGTATCAAGCAGTATTCAACAATGCACAGGTATGGACGGGCTATTATAATTCAATAATCTATACTGTTACGGGGACACTAATAGGTGTTATTACCACTATAGTCGGTGCTTATGTGCTCTCGCGTAAGGAATTTCCGCTTAGAAAATTTATTACTGTTTTGTTCCTAGTTACGATGTTTTTCAGCGGTGGTATGTTGCCTTCCTATATGTTGATCAGGTCTTTGAGAATGTACAATACTATATGGGCGATTATTCTGCCGGGTGGCTTTAGTGTGTGGCTGGCGATCATTGGTAGGACATTTATCAGCTCCACAATCCCGGAAGAGCTGTTTGAGGCGACATCAATTGATGGAGGGAACTATTTTCAATATTTTATCAAGATTGTACTACCTCTTGCTAAGCCTATACTGGCGGTATTTGCGCTGAATTATACAGTTAACCACTGGAATTCTTACTTTAGTGCGCTAATGTATATGAAGGACGCCAGTAAATATCCGCTGCAAATTACGCTTAGGAATATCATAATAGCGAATATATTCGATCCGAATTCTATTAATTCTACAGATGTGAAAACCATGATGGAAAGGCAGTACCTCGTTGAATTGCTCAAATATTCATTGATTATTATATCCAGCGCGCCTCTATTGATAGTGTATCCATTTATCCAAAAATATTTTATCAAGGGCGTCATGATTGGGTCAATAAAAGGCTAGAAGAAACTGTATTTTGGTAGATCCAGCCGTATGTGGCTGTTCTATATAGTTAAAAAAGGGAGGATTATAAGATGATTAAGAGATTGGCAGTACTAATGCTTGCTGTGATGATGCTAACATCATTTATGGCTTGCGGATCAGACAACAAGTCGGCAGAAGCCACAACTAATTCGGAGGTTGCAGCGCAAGGTGAAACAGCTACTATAGCTCCTGAGCCGGATGAGGATAACCCTTATCTATGTTCACCGGAAAAAGTAACAATCTCCACATTTATCGTTCAGCAGCCAAGTGGCTACACAGATCTTGCGACAAATACGTTTACTACCTGGCTGGAAGAGCAGACGAATGTTGAGCTTGACATGACCATTGTACCGTCGGATGGTGCGAAAGATAAGTTGGTCCTGATGCTTGCCAGCGGCGATTATCCTGAGATGATTACAGGTGCATCGTTTACTAATGCTGACCTAATGAATTATGGCAGCAAGGAAAAAATTCTGATACCATTAAACGATCTAATCGACAAGCACGCAGTAACTCTTAAGCAGAGATGGAGTGAGATGCCTCAGATTAAAAGCGATATGACAACTCTGGATGGGAACATATATGGGATCCCCAGCCTGGATAGCAGCGGTATCGGCCATTCACAGTGCTCCTATAAGATGTGGATGAACGTGGACTGGCTTCAGAAACTGGGACTTGATGCGCCTACAAATACTGAGGACTTTAAGAATGTTTTGATGGCCTTCAAGAATGATGATCCAAACGGCAATAGTATAGCTGATGAAATCCCGCTGACAGGCGCCATCAATACCTGGAACGCCGATCCCTACAAGTTCATTCTGAATGCATTTGATTATTTCAATTTTGATAATTTGCTAAAACTCAAGGATGGAAAAATGTCATTCTGCGGCAACACGGAAGGTATTAAGGAAGGCCTGAAGTACATGGCTGACCTGTATGCTAACGGCTTGATTGATCCTGCCGCATTCACACAGAACGAGCAGCAGATGTCCGCCATCGGCAACAATGAGGATGTCGCCATAGTTGGTGCATCCGGCGCAGGCCATCTTGGTATGTTGGTGGGTGTTAATTTTACAGATCGTATGAAGAATTATGACAACATCCTACCCCTGCAGGGACCAAACGGATACCGTGGTATTTTGTTTGCAACAACTCCTCATGTATCAGGGGCCAATTTCGCAATTACCGATGTGTGTCCGGCTGAAAAGCAGGAAGCCGCAATCAAATGGGCCGATTTGTTCTGCAGAGAGGAAATAGCGGTTCGTACACAGATAGGTATCCAAGGCAAGAACTGGGATGTCGCCGATTCAGGTGCGACAGGTATAGACGGCAAAACACCCGCAGAATATAAATACTTAACCTTCTCTACCAGTAGTGAAGTAGCCACCGAGAACGACATATGGGGTTGGACTTTGAGACTGATTGAGCCGGACTGGAAGAACAAGTTTCAATTTGAGGGGGATATCTATGACCCCACAAATTATGAAGCCAGACTTCTTAGAGCCACGGTCAAGCTGGAACCGTATGCCGCGGATGTCGACGAGATTCCTCCATTCTTCCTGAGCCCTGACGATTCCGCCAAGATTGGACAGATATTTGCGCCACTACAGGACTATGTGAAGACCTCCATCGTGGAGTTTATCACAGGCAAGAAGAATGTAGATAAGGATTGGGATGCTTACAACGCAGGGCTGTCAAAGCTTCAATATGAAGAATATGTCAGGCTGAACCAGGCTGCATACGACGCTCTCAAGAAATAATTAATTTCACTGGAAACCACCTAGGCGGGGCTGCTGCAAAGACCTGGTACTTGTTAAGGGTTTGCGGCAGCCCTTTTCAGCTAAAAAGTATAATATACAGCAGGTTTATTTACAGCGAAATACTATTATTGGATTGTTTACAAATGCTGCATAATAATTTATGCTAACACTATGGGGGTAAGATATGGGTAAAGATAATAAAATGAAATGGTGGAGAGAAAGCAGGTTTGGAATGTTCATTCACTGGGGCATTTACAGCTTAATGGCTAAGGGTGAATGGGTCATGTATTTCAACCGTATACCTATCAAGGAGTATGAAAAGCTGGCCAATCAGTTTAACCCTACGAAGTTTGATGCAGAAGAGTGGGTGAAGTTGGCTAAAAACACCGGAATGAAGTATATTGTCATCACAGCCAAGCATCATGATGGTTTTTCTATGTTCAAAACAAATGTAGACAACTATAACATTGTGGATGGAACACCTTACGGGAAGGACATTATGGATGAGCTGGCAAAAGCCTGCGAGAAACATGATATACGCTTGTGCTTCTATTATACTCATGTCCGAGAATGGCGCCATCCGCACGCGCAAAGCCTGGAAGTCAAGTCTCCGGATGTATTCGGCAACTATGGGAACTTCTGGGACTACCCTGATGAAGTGAAAAAGAATCTTCAGATTTATATTGACGAATTTGACAAACCGCAGCTTAAAGAGCTTTTAAGCCAATATGGACCAATCGGTATCATATGGTTTGACACACCCTCGCTCATCAGACCTGATCAATCACAGGAGCTTATTGACCTCATTAGAGAGCTACAGCCGGACTGTCTGGTCAACAGTAGGGTGGGTGATTTTGTCGATTTTGACTATTACAGTCTGGGCGATGATGAGGTACCGGAATTTAATAATGGCGTAGATTTTGAAACACCGATGACAATATGCCATGCTTGGGGCTACAATAACATGCCGAATAACCGCTACCGTCCGTTGAAAGAATTACTTCACCAGCTTGTCGATATTGTCAGTTTGGGCGGCAACTACCTTCTAAACGTTGGCCCTGACCCGCAGGGTATTATTCCTGCTGAAGCTCAGGAAAGACTTGAGGGGATTGGTGAATGGATGAAAGTGAATGGCGAGGCAATTTATGCTACCAAGGCGTCGCCCTTCCCATCCAAGCCCTCCTGGGGTAAGGTCACAGCCAAGGAAGATGCTCTATATCTTCACGTCTATCAATGGAGTGAAAGCATATCCTTGACAGGTATAAAGAGCAAGGTGGCTGACATCCGACTGCTTGCTGATCCCGAAAGATCTATTACATGGAGCCAAAGGCCTTGCGGGTCGCTAAACTATGATAAACTGACAATAAATCTACCAAATGCTGCGCCCGACCCAAATGTAAGTGTTGTCAAGGTGCAGTTTGAAAAGCCGGTACGGTTGGAGACGAGAATTATCGAAGATGATTCCGGATGCATTCAGCTTCCCACCTGTCTTTCCTCCGTACATTCAACCATCGGCCAGCCGGAGGCAGAGGTCAATATAACAGGTGTTGTGAGGAAATGGCTCTCGGTCGAGGATTGGTTTAGCTGGGAATTTCTCTGTGAACACCCTGGGGAGTTTGACGTTTTTGTCACCTTGAGTACGGGCTTTCATGGGATATGGGACTTCGGACATCAGATTGCTATTCAATACGAGGGTCAAAAGAATCAAATCGAAATCAGTGATGACGGAAAGCCAACTGCCGGGTACCAGAAGAGAACTTTTCATGCTGGGAAAATCCGTATCGATTCTGAAGGGCAGCATGATATTTCGATCCACGCTCTGAGAATTTCACCTGCCAAGAGACAGGGAATCCAGCTTTCATCGGTAAAGCTACAGCCGGTGAAATAATAGACAAAACAGAGAAATCCCATGGAGGGAGGAATATTCATGAAGGAATTAGACAAACGTCTTGTACGGGTTGTTCCAAGCCGGAGGCAATTGAAATACCAACAGCTAGAGTTTTACAGTTTTATTCATTTCACTGTGAACACGTTTACCGGAAAGGAATGGGGGGACGGTACAGAAAGTCCTTCCATATTCAATCCGGCAAAGCTTGATGCCAAGCAGTGGGTTAATGCTCTCAAGTCGGCAGGCATGAGAGGACTAATACTAACCTGCAAGCATCACGATGGATTTTGCCTTTGGCCCAGCAAATTTACCGATCATACTGTGGCTAAAAGTCCGTATAAAGATGGTAGAGGGGATATCGTAAAGGAAGTATCTAGTGCTTGTCGAGAAGGCGGAATAAAATTTGGAGTTTATTTGTCTCCCTGGGATAGGAATAATCAGACTTACGGACAAGGCGAGCCATACAATGATTATTTTATTAACCAGTTGACAGAACTATTGACCAACTATGGTGATGTATTCTCGGTATGGTTCGACGGTGCTTGCGGGGAGGGAAAAAACGGCAGGAAACAGGTGTATGACTGGGAACGCTACTATGAGGTGATACGTAAACTTCAGCCCGGAGCCTGCATTAACGTGTGCGGACCGGACATTCGCTGGTGTGGCAACGAAGCCGGCGACACAAGGCAGTCTGAATGGAGCGTCGTCCCAAAAAGGACAAGCGAAACTGAATTGATAGCAAGTAAAAGCCAGAAGGAAGACGATGGAGAGTTCCGGCAACGCGAAATATTTGCTTCGGATCAGGATCTGGGTAGCAGAGAGGTGCTTAAAGATGAGATGGATCTCATCTGGTATCCCGCTGAGGTAAATACATCAATACGTCCGGGATGGTTTTACCATGAAAGTGAAGACGACAAGGTGCGTCCTCTAAAAGAGCTGATAAGTATTTACAATAACTCCGTTGGCGGTAATGCAACGTTCTTGCTTAACATACCGCCCACTAAAGAAGGTCTCTTTCACAAAAATGATGTGAGACGTCTTCGGGAGATGGGGGATTATCTGAATCAGGCATTTGGGTTAAATTTGCTTGATAGCGCCGAATTATCTGCGAGTACATGTTTGAATGGATATGGAATAGAAAATATCAGAACAGATGATTATCGGACATATTTTCGAACAGACGAAGGAGTAATTAACCCCGTCATAGAAATATCATGGAAGGAGCCACAGGCAATACGGCATATTGTGATGAAGGAGAATATTAAGTTCAGTCAGCGGATAGAAAAGTTTATAATTGAGGCTTATCAGGACGAGGAATACAGGATTGTCTACGAAGGCACCGTTATTGGGTATAAACGGATTAGTCCGCTTAATGCTATAAAGACGGATAGGATACGCATCCGAATTCTGGATGCAAGGGTTGCACCGACCCTGTCATTTATGGGTATATATTAGAGAGGAGAACTGACATGAAATATCAACCGATTGCACGCAATTTCAAACATGTGTTACATGGGAGTGATTACAACCCTGACCAGTGGCGTTACATGAAGGAAATCTGGCGGGAGGACATGCGGCTTGCTAAACTTGCCCATATTAATTCGCTGACGGTGGGCATATTTGGTTGGGTGGCATTGGAACCTGAAGAAGGCCGCTTTGATTTTTCCTGGCTGGATGAGGTAATGGATCTACTCGCTAAAAATAATTTAGCCGTAATACTCGCAACTCCATCCGGTGCGCGTCCGGCTTGGATGAGCCGGAAATATCCTGAGGTGCTCCGCGTTAATGAAGATCGTCGCCGTATACTACATGGGAGTCGGCATAATCATTGCTACACATCACCTGTTTACCGCGCCAAAATCACTCAGATCAACACATTACTGGCCGAACGCTATAAAAATCATCCCTCGCTGGCTGTCTGGCACCTATCCAATGAATACAGCGGTGAATGTCACTGTGAGCTGTGTCAGGAGGCCTTCCGTGATTGGCTCAGGACCCGCTATGAAACCTTGGATGAGTTGAATGAAGCCTGGTGGACAGCATTTTGGAGCCATACTTACACCGACTGGAGCCAGATTGAATCACCATCGTCTATAGGAGAAAATAGCGTTCATGGCCTTGTACTTGACTGGAAGCGGTTCGTTACCGAGCAGACTATAGACTTCATGAAGGTTGAGATGGAGCCGCTGAAGCGGCTGACGCCGGATGTGCCTTGCACAACCAATATGATGGGGTTATACGACGGTTTAAACTACTTTCGCCTTTCCGAGGAAATTGACGTTGCATCCTGGGACAGTTACCCGACATGGCGCAGTGACGAAAACGACGCAGACCTGGCAGTACTCTTTTCAATGATACATGACATGAACCGGGGTCTTAAGGATGGGCGCCCGTTTATGGTGATGGAGAGCAGCCCGTCTGCTACCAACTGGCAGCCCGTCGGCAAGCTCAGACGCCCGGGTCTGCACCAGCTGCAGAGCCTTCAGGCGGTTGCACACGGCAGCGATACCGTGCAGTATTTCCAATATCGCAAGTCACGGGGAAGTTCAGAGAAATTCCATGGAGCCGTTATTGATCATGTGGGCGATGAACGCACCCGCGTATTCCGTGAGGTGGCAGAAACCGGCAGTACGCTCGAAAAACTTGATGTAATAGTAGGAGCTGCAAAGCCTTCCGATGTTGCAATCATTTATGATGTTGAAAACCGCTGGGCTCTGGATATGTGCCAGGGATTCCAAAGTGATAAAAAGTACATTCAGACGCTTAAAGAGCATTATGCGCCTTTTTGGGCGGCCGGAATATCAGTGGACATAATTGATAGCACAAAGGAAATATCAGGCTACAAGCTTGTTATTGCGCCGATGCTATATATGTTGCGCCCGGGAATGGCAGAGAAAATAGAGGTGTTTGTGCGCAGCGGCGGGACATTCTTGACCACATATATGACAGGGTATGTAGATGAACACGACCTTTGCTTCCTTGGAGGATTCCCCGGACCACTCAAGAATATACTTGGAGTATGGTGTGAAGAGCTTGATGGACTGTTCAGTGAGGAGCGCAAGAAAATTGAGTGGAACGGAGCGAGATATGAAGCGCGCGATTTTTGCGAGATTATCCACTCGGAAGGCGCACAGCCACTTGCAGTCTATTGTGAAGATTTTTATGAAGGCTTCCCTGCTGTGACAGTCAACCAGTATGGAAATGGCGAGGCGTATTTTGTTGGAGCAAGGTTGGAGGATAAATTCCAGGAGGACTTCCTTGGCATGTTGATTGGCAAATTAGGTATAACAGGTGCTTTGAAAGGTAAGCTGCCTGTCGGCTGCACTGCCCAGGTACGCTCTGATGGTGTAAACAATTATGTTTTTGTCATGAACTTCACACCAGAGCAGGTATCGATAGACATAGGATCCGGCGGAAAGAGCCTGGTTTCCGGAGAAGAAATCTGCGGAGACATTTCTTTGTCGCCATGGGGATTTGATGTGTTTTCTGAAAAGTGTTGACACTTAAAACAAGCTACTTATCTGATTGATTATAACTGAGGCTGTTGAAGAAAAATGGTCAATAAACAAATAGGAGGATAAAATGGGTAAAAAAGCAAAAGTCACACTGCATCCAAAATTCCGAATAGGTGAAATCTCGCCACGCCTTTTTGGCGCGTTTCTTGAGCCCATTGGATACATGGTCAATGGGAGCATGTACAATCCAAAGCATCCAACTGCTGATGAAAAAGGGTTTCGCCGCGATTTCATTGATGCGCTGAAGAGTAGCGGGTTACCTGCTGTTCGCTTGCCAGGTGGTAATTTTGTATCCGGTTGGGATTGGAAGGATTCCATTGGACCAATGGAAAAAAGAAAGGCGCATCTTGACCTGGCATGGTTTCAGTACATACCCAACGACATTGGGCATGATGAGTATCTTCAATGGGCGGAACGTGTGGGTTTTGAGCCGATGTACACCATCAACCTCGGAACCGGTAATATTAACGATGCTATTAGCATAATTGAGTATTCCAACCATGAAGGCGGTACCTACTGGTCTGACCTGCGCAAGGAATACGGTCACGAAAAACCATATGGAGTAAAGGTATGGTATCTTGGTAATGAAATGGATGGACCGTGGCAGATAGGCTCTTGGCAAAAGAATCCTCGTGGATATGGTGTAACAGCTCATGAGGTATCTAAGGCCATGAAATGGGTCGATCCTACAATAGAAACGGTTGCATGTGTATCGTCATCCCCGTTCCTGAACACCTACCCACAGTGGGATTTTGAGGTTTTGCAGGAGTGCTACGAGACAGTTGACTATATTTCGCTGCACCATTACCATTCCGCTCCCATGAACGACTTAGGCGCTTTGTTGGGAGGATCTGCAATGTTTGAGGATTATATAAAAACGGAGATTGCACTATGTGACCTCATCCAGACAAAGCTTCGTTCAAGGAAGCAGATGATGATTTCCTTTGATGAGTACGGAAGTATGACAATGCCTGTCAGCGAACTGCATTACGGTCGCGGTGCTAATAACTATTCCGAATTCTACAAGGCTGATCCAAAAAAGAAATATGTCCGTCATGATCCGGATAAATGGGATAAACCTATGTTCGGTTTCATCAGGAATGGGATACTTAATGCCATTACCTCTGCATCCACAATGCTTCTTTTTATGCGCTATGCTGACCGTGTCAAGATCGGCTGCATGACAGGAGGTCTGGATGCCCTTGCATCGACGAGCAGGGAGCATGTCTGGAGGTCTGCGTCTTATTATCCGATGAGCCAACTGATCCAATATGGGCGAGGTACATCTCTGATGCCATCAGTGGAATGTGATACCTATGATATACCGGGCTATGCTATAAACGACAACAACCAGTATGATACCCATGAGGGCATAAAGTACATTGAATCGGCAGCTGCTTATGATGAGGCTAAGGGTGAGTTGAATGTGTTCATCATTAACCGCAACTGGGAGCAGGATACGACATTGGAGCTTGATGTCAGTGGGTTTGAGGGATATGATTTCGTAGAGCAGATTCAGCTTTACACTGATGACATCGAGGCAGTCAGTACTTATGAGAATCAGCATGCTATAGTTCCGTCTATCAGTTCTTTAGCCAGTTATGAGGATGGTAAAGTTTCCACTATTGCGAAGAAGCTCTCGTGGAATGTGTTCAGGTTCAAAAAAAGGTAAATGGATTAGAATTATGAACCGGCATTACTGATATATTTTTGCTATTGCCAGAATAGACAAAAGTGTTTATAATATATATCTATGCGCAAGGTTAGTGAATGCCTTGGCAGAATTTATTCACATGCACAATTTGCGGATTTGTAGTATAATTAAATAGCTAAAATTCGGGGTGTAGCGCAGTTGGTAGCGCGCTTGGTTTGGGACCAAGATGCCGCAGGTTCAAGTCCTGTCACTCCGACCACCGAAAACCCTTTAGGGCTTACCCCTGAAGGGTTTCGTGCTTTTTATGACAGGACTTGAACCAGGGGACATATCTGGTTGAGGCTGTGGCAGATGTGTCCCCATACATTGTTCCAGGCACAAGGCGTTAAAAAAACGTGCTAAACGCACGTTTTTAGCCGAAGTGTGCCGAGACTAAAGTCGAGGCAGCAGTATGCGAGCTTCTTTAGGACGTAAGAAGCGCAGCAGACGGTCAGTCCTGTCACTCCGACCAAATTTGAAACGAGTGGGATCAATATCAGTCCAGTGGTTGGTTTTGCAAGTAATGGGCATAATAATGGAA
>CAYOKA010000009.1:0-33375 GCA_964404395.1 uncultured Oscillospiraceae bacterium
ATCGGTCACCTCGTTAAAGGTCTTAGCCTGTGATACTGCATTCTGGCCGGTCGTGGCGTCCAGTACAAGTAAGTTTTCGCGACTTGCACCCGGCATTTCCCTGTCAATAATGCGTGAAACCTTCCGCAGCTCCTCCATCAAATTCTTCTTCGTATGAAGCCTGCCTGCCGTGTCACAAATCAAAACATCCGCTTTGCGGGCTCTGGCTGCCTGTATAGCGTCGAAGATAACTGCTGCCGGGTCAGAGCCTTCATCCTGCTTAATCAGTTCGATGCCCACTCTGTCAGCCCATATTTGCAGTTGATCAATCGCAGCTGCCCTAAATGTATCAGCCGCAGCAAGTATCACCTTTTTACCTTTCTTTTTCAGCATGCCGGCAATTTTCCCTATAGACGTGGTTTTGCCAACCCCATTTACGCCGATGACCATAATTACGGCGGGGGTCGGTTCTATATTCAAAGCATGGGTTTCTTCCCCGAGAATTTCTATCAGCGATTCCTTTATAAGCTCCTTAATTTTCAGCGGGTCAGTAATTTTTCTCTCCTTGACCTTTTCTTTTGTGATTTCAATAATGTGAAGTGATGTATCAATCCCCAAATCGGCCGTAATCAACACCTCTTCAAGCTCATCGAAGAGCTCATCGTCAACCTTTCCAAAGGAAACAAGTACCTGATCAATTCTTTCTGTTATACCCTTTCTCGTCTTCGTAAGTCCTGCCTTCAATTTATCAAAAAAGCTCATGTTAGCCCACCTTTTCTCCCATCTTCATTGATACAATCTTTGATATGCCGTGCTCCTGCATCGTCACTCCATAGAGCATATCTGCTCCCTCCATAGTGCCTTTCCTGTGTGTAACCATGATGAACTGCGTTTGCGAAGAATACTTTCTCAGATACTCTATAAAACGGTACACATTTGCTTCATCAAGGGCAGCCTCTATTTCGTCCAATATACAAAATGGCGCCGGCTTCAGCCGCAATATTGAAAACAGCAGTGCAATAGCTGTAAATGCACGTTCTCCGCCTGATAACAGCATCATATTCTGCAGCTTCTTGCCGGGAGGCTGAGCCTCTATCTCTATGCCGCTTTCCAGAACATTTTCCTCATCAACCAGAATTAAGCTGGCTCTTCCGCCATTGAAAAGCTCTTTAAAAACAATATTGAAATTTGTATTAATCAGTTTAAACTGCTCTAAAAACTGCTTTTTCATGATACCGGTCATTTCATATATAACACGTTGCAGCTTCTCTCTAGCCTGCTCCATATCATCTCTTTGCCCGCTCATGAACTCAAAACGTTCCTTTGTCTTAACATAGTCCTCAATCGAAGCAACATTAACAGCCCCCAGCTCTTTGATGGCATTTTTCAGCTCATTAATTTCTCTTTGGGCTTTTGTTACGCTGCCAATATCCTTCTTCAGCTGTTCTGCCGCTGAATATGTAATCTCATATTCATTCCACATTCTGTCCTGTAAGGCGTCCATTTCGGTTTCAATCTTAGCTTTCCTAACCTCAACTCTTGTTAACTCCTCCTGCAAGAGCAGTATCGTTTTATTTGTGTTGTTAATTTTGTTTACAATGTCAAAGCTATCCTCCTCCAGGATTTTCCTCTCCTCAGTCAGCCTGTCCAGTTCAAGTGTTTTACCGGTCTTCTCCTGATTATGCTTTTTAATCTGTTCATTGAGACCTTCATTTAGCTGCTGCAGGTTTGCTATTTCACTGAGAGATTTAGTTTTGTCGCTTTCTTTCCTATTCATGCTCTTAACAATAGATTCCTTCTCGGTTACCAGACGTTCTGAATTCTCCTTAGTTGCTTCAATGCTTTCAACAATAGAATTCACCGAAATCTTGAAGTCTGTAATGTCTGCATGGAGTGCATCTCGAACCGCCTGGTCCTCCTTATTCTTCTCCTGGTGCTTGGCAACAGTGTCCTTTGCCTCATTCATTTCCACTTCAATTTTTTCAAGCTCATGTCGGTACTTAGCCAGCTCATCCTCGATATCGCTAATCTGCCTTTCCAGCTGCTCCTTTTCCTGTTTGAGCATTTCCATTCTGGCAGAAAGCCTGTTTATGTTCTCTTCGACCTGCGCTAGGTTGCTCTCGTCCCTTATCTTAACCAGTTCATTGTTTTTTAGTTCGCTTTCTGCATATGAGATTTCCTTATTTATTTGTGCAATATCCTTCGACAGTTGCTTAATGTCATTCTCCAGCTGCCTCTCAGTTCCCTTCAAGGCCTGTAGCTCGGCATTGAGCTCGTTAATCTCCCTGCTCCTGCTCAAAATACCGGTGCCTTTGTTTTCCGTGCTGCCTCCCGACATTGATCCGCCAGTACTGAGCAAATCTCCTTCCAGTGTCACTATTCTAAATGAGTAACCAAAGGATCTTGCTATTTTTATTGCATTATCAAGGGAATCGACAACTACAACCTTCCCCAGAAGACTTGTAATAACTCCATTATAGGCCGAATCTGCGGTAACAAGCTCACAGCCGACACCACAAAAACCCTCGCATTTTTTTATGCGGTTTAGTGTGTTAGCATCAAAGCTTTTCCCCTTTACAGAACTAATCGGCAAAAATGTGGCACGCCCCATTTTATTTTTCTTCAAATATTCTATAGCTCTTTTAGCATCCCCTTCACTTTGTGTAACTATATTTTGAAGCGCACTGCCAAGCGTTATCTCAATTGCGGTCTCATATTTTTTGTCAACCTTAATCAGCTGAGCTAATGCTCCATGTATCCCTTTGCCAAAATCCGCCGATTCACGGCTTGCCTGTAAAACCTCTCTAACACTTCTGTAGTAGCCTTCCAAGTTTCGCTCCATCTCTTTGAGGGTTCTTACTCTAGAAATTTTATACTGAACATCAGATTTGAGCTTGGTCTGCTTAATGCGCAGCTCCTCGAGCATTTTGTCTGATTCATCCCGCTCACTTAACAAGCACTGCAATTCTTCCTTTTGTTTGCGTATCTGCTCTGAAGCGTACCGGATGCTTTCTTCCAGATCTTCTTTCTTTATTTTTTCCCGGTCACGTTCAACGATATGCTGATAAACTTCGCTATCGATGGTTTTCTGCCGCTTGTGCATGTTTTCGATATGTGTTTCAACACTATTTATCTGCATTTTTTTATCGGATTGAATGTCCATCTTGTCCATTATGGCTGTTTTAAGCAGTTCAATATCTCTTTCGTTTTCGTCCAATGTTTTAAGCAGCTCCGCCATTTGAGTCTCGTATTCAGTAAGCTTTGTGCTATAGGTTTCAAGCTGCTTTTCCAGATACTTGAGCTTATCCTGTTTCCCTGCTTCCTCTGCGTCAAGTCCATCCATTTTTTCCTTCAGTTCTGCGTTTTCGGAATCAAGCCTCTGTATGTTTTGCTGCAAATTGGTAATTTTTTCGTCGTTAAGCTTAATATCGGAATTGCAGTGCTCCAGAATCGAGTCCAGCTCGTGGTATCTGTGTCGGGCTACTTCAAGCTTCACATCAAAGGACTTGAGAAGCTCGGTCTTTTCTATATTTGATTCATTAATCTCGTTTAGTTTATTGTTTTCAGCCTCAACGTTGTCCTTAACAGTCTTATATTGTGTTTCAAATTCCGCTAATTTGGCATTATATTTATCCATGTTCACCAGGTAGAGATTGATTTCGAGTTCTTTCAAGCTTTCCCTGAGATTCAAATATCTACGAGCGTTTTCAGACTGCTCCTTCAAGGGTCCCAGCTGTGTTTCCAGCTCATTGATGATATCATTTATTCGTTCAACATTTTGTCTGGTCTGCTCCAATTTTTTCTCGGAATCCTGCTTTCTGACCTTATATTTCATTATTCCGGATGCTTCCTCAAAGATATGTCTCCTGTCTTCAGATCGCGAGCTCAAAATTTCGTCAATTCTCCCCTGACCGATGACAGAGTACCCGTCTTTACCCATTCCTGTGTCTAAAAACAACTCAGTAATATCTTTCAACCTGCAGGAAGATTTATTTATTAGATACTCACTTTCACCTGAACGAAACACCCTGCGAGTTATGGTAACTTCGCCAAATTCTATCGGGAGCAATGAATCAGAATTGTCCAGTGTTAAGGATACCTCGGCAAAGCCCAAGGGCTTTCTGTGCTCTGTACCGGCAAAGATGACATCCTCCATCTTGCTTCCGCGCAGCGTCTTTACGCTTTGCTCACCCAGAACCCATCTGATGGCATCGGCAATGTTACTTTTCCCACTGCCATTCGGCCCAACAACAGCAGTGATGCCGGCATTGAAATCAAGGCTGATTTTTTCAGGAAATGATTTGAAACCTTGCATGTCAAGACATTTTAAATGCAAATGAAAACCTCCGTTTGTCATAAAGTGCATATTCATTTTAACATAACTGGGAGTAGATTCAATATTTCACCTGTTTTTTTCGAGAGCTTCCTTAGCAGCATTCTGTTCTGCTTCTTTTTTGTTTTTCCCTCTCCCCTTGCCAAAATCCTGATCGTCCACACAAACCTGAGCAATAAATACTTTATCGTGGTCAGGACCCTTTTCATCTACTATTCTATAGCTTATGCGCTTATCTCCACGCTTCTGGACCAATTCTTGAAGCTGGGTTTTGTAATCAATAAAAGGCGCGTTTTTATGATAATCCTCAAACAATTCCTTCATTAACCTCAAAATGAAGGCTCTCACCTCAGCCATTCCTCCATCCAGATAAACAGAGCCTATCAGTGCTTCAAAGGCATCTGATAATATGGATGGCCTGTTTCTTCCCCCGGTATTTTCTTCTCCCTTACCCAGAAAAAGATATTTCCCAAGCTTAATGCTCCCGGCACATTTCATCAAGGATGATTCACACACAATAGCTGCTCTGGTCTTGGTCATCTCGCCCTCTGGAAGGTTTGGAAAATTTGTATATATATAATCACTTGTTACTATATTTAACACTGCATCTCCGAGAAATTCAAGTCTCTCATTGCTAGCCAGCCCGAGATTCCTTTTTTCATTTGCGAAGGAACTGTGAGTAAGTGCAAGCAGCAACTCTTTTTTATCGTTGAAAGTATAATGAATTATTGCCTCCAATTCCTTTAATGAATCCAAGTTTTCCAAAATAAAATCCCTACCCATAGTTTCCTCCCTTAAAATGCTAAAGGCGGGTGCGTTTCTCCCGCCTTCAGACTTATTATAATTCTTTGCTTATAATTTTTCCAGACTATTGTATATATTTTTTCAAAATAACAGCTGCATTATGGCCTCCAAAGCCAAGTGCATTAGATAATGCATATCTTATGTCTTCATGTCTGCCCTTGTTAGGAACATAATCAAGATCACATTCCGGGTCCGGATTGACTAAATTTATAGTTGGAGGAAGAAAGCCCTCTTTAAGTGCCATTGCTGTTATAATTGCTTCAACCGCACCTGCTGCTCCAAGTAAATGTCCTGTCATAGATTTTGTAGAGCTAACAGCCAGTTTCTTTGCATGATCGCCAAAAGCTCCCTTAATGACCCTTGTCTCGCTAACATCATTCAGCGGAGTAGAGGTGCCGTGAGCATTTATATATCCTATTTCTCGAGGCTGAATGCCTGCATCCGCTATTGCAAGCTGCATTGATTTGATACCACCAATGCCCTCCGGATGTGGTGCGGTAATATGATATGCATCACAGGTGCAACCGTAGCCCGCAATTTCACCCAGTATTGCAGCATTACGCTTCAATGCATGCCCAAGCTCTTCAATTACAAGCACGCCGGCTCCCTCCCCCATGACAAAGCCATCACGGTCTATATCAAATGGCCTACAGGCAGTTCTTGGGTCAGGATTTGTAGTAAAGGCCTTATTTGAACAGAAGCCGGCAAATGAAAGAGGTGTGATTGCAGATTCTGCGCCACCTGTCACCATTATGTCAGCATCCCCTCGTTGTATTACTTTAAAGGCATCACCGATTGCATTATTCCCTGATGCACAGGCAGTCACCACACATTCGTTAAAGCCTTGCAAATTGTACTCTATGGCGATCCTTGCTGCTGCAATATTTGCTATCATCGATGTAATAAAGAACGGACTTACTCTGCCCGGCCCTTTTGTTGCAAGGATCTGATGTTGGTCCTCCAATGTTTGTATTCCGCCAACACCGGACCCAATGATGACCCCGGACCTGAAGCTGTCCTCAGCTTCCATATTAAGGCCCGACATTTCCATTGCCATTTTAGCTGCTGCCATCGCATATTGTGTAAAAATGTCCATTCTTTTTGCTTCTTTTTTATCAATATAATCAGTCGGCTCAAAACCGGAAATAGTTGCGGCTACTTTAGCATCATAATTTGATGTGTCAAATTTCGATAATAAGCTGATTCCTGACTTACCTTCCTTAATTGCTTCCCAGAAGCTTTCAATGCTCAAGCCTAAAGAGTGCACAACACCCATCCCGGTTATCACAACTCGTTTTTTCATGATTATTCCCCCTGGCAATAAACTTATCAAAATTTATATGAATAAATAATCGATATTATGAAGTAATGCTTTTACGATTTTCAAATAATAACGCCACGGTTATGCAAATAGGCTTTTGCGATGTAACCTTAACATAAATTAGCTGACGGAACTAAAACAAGATACATCGTAAAATGCCCTTGATAAAAAAAGTCCCTTTTGAGGGACTTTTTTTATGCGTTATTTTTAATGTAATCTACGGCATTCCCAACAGTTGCTATCTTTTCAGCTTCGCTATCAGGAATCTCAATATCAAATTCCTCTTCGAGAGCCATGATTAATTCAACGATATCAAGAGAATCCGCACCTAAATCGTCTATGAAGGAAGATTCCATTGTTACCTCTTCATCCTCAACTCCTAGTTGATCGACAATGATTTTCTTAACTTTTTCAAAAGCCATACACTCACCTCCCTTCCAACTGGGTAATTAATATATAATAATTACCCGGAAAAGTTATGCCTGTTTTACATCCATTACAAAGCATAGCTTACTAATAAAGATATTATTACATAAAAAGTCCGCCGTCAATATTTATTACCTGCCCTGTTACGTATGATGCTTCATCAGATGCAAGAAATGCGACAACACAGGCCACATCTTCAGGTGTCCCAAACCTGCCTAGTGGTATGTTCTCAAAGTACTTATCTCTTACTTCGTCAGAAAGCACATCTGTCATTTTACTTTTTATGACACCAGGCGTGACAGCATTGCAAGTCACACCTCTGGATGCAAATTCCTTAGCGGTAGTTTTTGTCAAGCCTATTAACCCTGCCTTTGAAGCGGAATAGTTGGCTTGCCCTCTATTACCGTATCTTCCTGCTATAGAAGCTATGTTTACAATACGGCCATACCTTTGCTTTATCATTTGCTTTGCCGCAAATTTTGTGCAAAGGAATGCACCTTTAAGATTGATATCCAGCACTGAATCCCAATCCTCCTCCGACATCATAGCCATCGGTTTATCCTTGGTTATACCTGCATTGTTCACAAGTATATCCACTCGGCCAAAAGCATCGACAGCTGTAGCCATCATAGCCTTTACATCATCGGCACTTCGAACATCACCTCTTGTAACAGCAACCTCACAATTTGCTTTCTTAAGCTCCTGGGCTGTTTCGTCCAGTAAATCCGACGTAGCGATATCATTTAACACAATACTTGCACCTAAAGACGCAAGCTTGAATGCAATCGCTTTGCCCAGTCCCCTGGCTGAACCCGTTACAACTGCAGTTTTCCCTTCCAACAGCATTATATCAATCTCCCCCTATTTTCTTCCTTCTATTCCCTCAAGAGTTCTTTCCAGTGATTCCTCATCTTCTACATTAAAGCTCCTGGCCTCCTTGCTGCATTTTTTGATAAACCCGCTAAGAACTTTCCCCGGGCCTATCTCTATAAAGGTATCCACGCCATTGTCCAGCATATAGCGTATGGAAGCTTCCCACAACACCGGGGCGCTGACCTGTCTTACCAGGGTTTCTCTTATTTTGGATGGCGATTCAACTACCCTTGCATTTACATTTGCTATCAGCGGAACCTTAAAATCCGAAAATTCAATCTCTTCCAGTTCAGCATCCAACAGCTCTCCCGCATGCTTGAGCAAGCTACAGTGAAAGGGTGCACTGACAGCCAGTAATATAGTTCTTTTAGCTCCCTTTTCGGTACATAGCTTCATTGCCTTTTCAACGGCTTTAACCTCTCCTGATATGGATATTTGTCCAGGACAATTGTAATTCGCAGGCTCTACAACTCCACTATCCGAAGCCTTCTGACAGCATTCCTTCACTGTCTCCGGGCTAAGACCGATTATAGCAGCCATAGTGCCCATACCGAGCGGTACGGATTCCTGAATGTATCTTCCTCTTTTTCTAACAAGAGATAGTGCGGTTTTAAAATCAATTGTAGCCGATGCAACATGAGCAGCGTATTCACCAAGACTTAGGCCTGCTGTATAATCCGGCTCAATCCCATTCTCAAGCAAGGGCTGAAGGCATGCAATGCTAGTGGTTACAATTGCTGGTTGTGTGTTTTCGGTAACCTTTAATGATTCCTCATCACCGTCGAAAATCATTTCCCTCATATCCTGCCCGACAACCTCTGAGGCTTGATTATATATATCAGAGGATGATTTGTATCTTAAAGCAATTTGCTTGCCCATTCCAATATATTGTGCTCCCTGACCCGGGAAAATAAATGCAATTTTACCCATATAGCTACCCCGTTTATAATATTATTTGCTCCACCGTATTAATGCTGATCCCCAGGTAAGTCCTCCGCCAAACCCTACGATCACAAGATTGTCACCTTTCTTTATGCATTTTTTACTATAAGCGTCAGCCATTGCAACAGGGATAGATGCAGATGACATGTTTCCAAACTTTTTTATGGTAGTGTAGACTTTATCCAACGCAACTCCAAGCCTTTTTGCTGCACTTTCAATAATACGCATGTTTGCCTGATGCGGTATAATATATCTTATATCCTCAAGCTTCACATTAGTATTCTCAATAACCTTTTCCGTTGCCATTGGCATGATTTTAATAGCAAATTTAAAAACCTCCTGCCCATCTTGCCAGATAGAAACCTTGTTCTTAAAGCTTTCACGTTTTGCCAACTCTTCATCGGGCATATAAAGACAAGGTATTGTTATTGTATCTCCAGCACTTCCATCGGAACCTATATAGGTAGATAGTATACCGTAGCCCTTATTAACCTTTCCTAACACAACTGCACCGGCTCCATCTCCAAATAGAACACAATTTTTTCTATCCTCCCAGTCAATAGCCCTAGTCATGCCTTCACTACTAACAAGAAGCACATGCTTATAATATCCTGTTTGAATAAACTGCTGCGCAACGGTCATACCATAGATAAAGCCTGAACAAGCTGCCACTAAGTCAAATGCAGCTGCGTTAACCGCTCCGATTTCTTTTTGTATGATGCAGGATGTATTAGGAGTTAAATAGTCAGGTGTTGATGTGGTTACAAGAACTAGATCAATTTCCTCAGGTGAGATTCCCGAGTCGGTAAGAGCCTGTTTTGCCGCTTCTACGGCCATACTGTATATCGGAGTGTCTTCCTGTAAAATCCTTCTTTCAGATATGCCCGTTCTTTTTATTATCCATTCATCGGTAGTATCAACCATCGCCTCCAGATCAGAATTCGCCAGAATCCTCTCTGGGACGTAGCTTCCTATTCCTAATATACCAACGCTTTCGCGCCTTGTTTCCCTTTTTGTTCTTGTTTGTGACATTCGCGCTAACCTCCATCTTTTCCACGCTGTCCTTAATTTGCTCAAATGTTGAACTTTTGGCCAAATTATAGCCCTTTAAAATGACGTTTTTAATGGCTTTAGCATTCGAATTACCATGGCTCTTCACAACAATGCCATTTACACCGAGTATGGGCGCTCCCCCGTCCTCTGATGGATCTATCATTTTCTTAAAGGCTTTCATATCCTTCATTAAAAAAACCGTGGACAATTTCGAAAATATATTCTTTGTAAACATTCCCTTTATTACGCCGGTGAAAAACGAACCTGTACCTTCAAGGAATTTTAAAACCACATTCCCGACATAACCGTCGCAAACTGCTACATCAACTTTACCAAGCGGAATGTCCTTTCCTTCAATATTTCCTACAAAATTTAAGTCCATTTCCTTGAGCAAATTGTAAGCTTGCCTTAATATCTCAGTACCCTTTTTAGCTTCAGTGCCCATATTAACCAAGCCTATTTTAGGATTCTTTTTATTGTACAACCCTTTGATATATAAAGATCCAAACAAAGCAAATTGTGAATAATTTACTGGTTTACAGGTAGTATTAAGACCTGCGTCTATCAAAAGGCATTTCCCTGCTCTTGTCGGAATCATTGCGCCTAAAGCCGGTCTATCAACACCCTTTAGCCTGCCAAGTATTAAAAGCGCGCCTGTCAGGAGAGCACCGGTATTGCCGGCTGATACAAACAAATCGCCTTTCTTCTCCTTTAACATATTAAACCCAACAACCATTGAAGAATTCTTTTTCTTCCTTATCGCACGAGTAGGCACATCTTCATTCGTTATTATCTCTTTCGAGTGTATTACTTCAAGCCTCTCACTTTTATAGCCCCTCGAACGAAGTATTTTATTGATCTGGTCAGCGTCGCCAATCAAAGAAATACTAAAGCCATCATGTGCCTTTATGGCATCAATGCTACCGTTTACAATAGCCCTAGGAGCATTGTCGCCACCCATTGCATCTACTAATATCTTCAAAATTTTTCACTCCTGTATCTGTACTTGTATATGTGTCTAAATAAAAACTGTCGGCTTAACAGTAAATTTGTGTATACTTATAAAATACTATTTTCTCTACTGTTTTTCAAGTGATACAAGAATGAATTTGCCTCTAAACGCCTCCGCCTGCTTTACATAAATTTTTACCCATACAATATTGTTGGTTCCCCTAACCTTTTTGACCTCCGCTTTCGCAATAAGCTTGCATCCGGCATATACAGGCGTTTTATACTTGATATTTGCAACACCGACTAATGCAACATGGGCATCAATAACTGCAATAGCCAGCGATTCAGCAAGTGAGTAAATGAAATGCCCTCTTACAATTTTTGAACTTTCAAATACCATGGTCTCATCAGTTTCCAATAAAGATACGCCGTTTTCTCCCAGATGTATGTCAATCAATTCCCCGATTATTTCTTTGCTTTGGAGAGACTTAACTTTACTATAGTTATTCTCAGCGACATTCCTTATTCTTTCCCTCAGCTCAGGAATCCCCATCTCAAGTCTATCCAAACGTATGGTTGGCACACTTACGGAAAACAACTCCGCCAGCTCTTCGTCTGTCAAAAAGGGATCCGCTTTTATTCTCTCAGATAATATTCGCTGCCTTTCTTTTTTTATAAGGGATGACCTGCCCATATTGTCTACACCGCCTATATCCGCTTCTAATGCTATAATTATTACCTGGTACTACGTCCTGATATCAAGAGTATAATACATATTATGAAATGATGCAACTATTTCCGGAAATATTTTTTAAACCCGCATATACTGAGGCACGGATGCTGAATCATATGCAGGTTGCAGGGGCGAGCAGCAAGCATAGCTTGCGACCAGCCCGCCCGCATAGAAGCGAGCCAAATTCAATACAGCCTATCGGTGACGTAACGGCTGGATACATCTGTATCCCCATGCCTGTTAAGCATAAAGAAAATCCAGTTAACAACTTTTTGCGGTCATCCACTGGATAAATAAGTCAATACTTTATTTTACTTGGACCCCACCTCAACAATTGACATAGAGCCTCTCCTGTTTACGGAGTTTCAGATTTCCGTGTTTATTACATCCTTATTCTTCTTAAAATAATCGAATAAAGAAATTATCGTTATTATTACTGCTACAAGCATTGCATATTCATCGAGCTTAAAGTCCGTAAACAAACTGATCGGAAAATTATCCAAAAGTGTTGCAACAATTGCAACGACCTGTAGTACGGTTTTCAGCTTACCCAGCTTGCTGGCTGCTATGACAATCCCATCCCCTGCCGCCACCAGTCTTAAACCTGTCACGATGAATTCTCTTGAAATGATAAGCATGGCAGCCCAGGAGTTGATATCCCCATTTTGCACAAGCGTAATCAATGCTGCTGTAACAAGGAGTTTATCGGCTATTGGATCCAAAAACTTACCAAATCGTGTCACAAGCTTCCGTTTTCTGGCGATATGTCCGTCTACCGCATCTGTGGCAGAAGCAATAATAAAAATGCCTGCCGCGATATATCTGCCATATGTCGAAATAAACTGATTGAATGTAATCATCTGAGGTTGCATAAATCCCAGAATACCTGCATTGACTAAAATATCAGGTATTGGTAAGGCAAAAATCATAAAAATCGGCACCACCAGTATTCTGGAAAACGTAATTTTGTTAGGAAGATTCATGTTTTACTTCTCCTGTCAGATCATATTCTCCACAGTCAAGTATCTTAACATTTACCATTTGGTTGCCCTCAAGGGGCTCAGTACTGGTAAAATACAGCAAACCATCGATGTCCGGTGACTCAGCATAGCTTCTGCCATAATAAAAAATGCCATCCTCTGATACACCCTCAACCATCACCTTATATGTTTTACCCAAGCGATTTGAATTCAGTTCCGCAGAAATTTGGCTCTGAACTCTCATAAGCTTTTCATACCTGGATCGCTTTACGCCGGCTTTAACCTGTTGCTGCATCCTTGACGCGGACGTACCTTCTTCTTTAGAATACATAAATACACCAAGCCTGTCAAACCTGTATTTTTCTATGAAATCAGATAGAATTTTGAAATCTGCCTCTGTTTCACCGGGAAATCCTACAATTATCGTCGTTCTTATGATAATGCCGGGTACTGCGCTACGAAGCTTTTCTAACAGTTTACTGATATCAGAGCTTCTCCCTCTTCTCCCCATAGCTTTTAATATGGAATCACTTGCATGCTGTATGGGGATATCAAGGTATTTACATATCTTTTCGTTTTGCGCGATCTCCTCTATCAGTTCATCATCAATCTCCTCCGGATAGCAGTAGAGCAGACGGATCCATTGAATTCCATCCAGCCGGCTCAGCCTTCTAAGCAATTCCACAAGCATCCTTTTACCATAATTGTCCGTTCCATACCTTGTCGTATCCTGCGCCACTAGAATTATTTCCTTGACCCCGGATGCGACTAGCTTCTTTGCCTCATTTATGATTGAATCCATTTTTCTACTTCTAAATGAGCCCCTCAGCAAAGGTATAACACAATAGGTACAGCAGTTATCGCAACCCTCGGCAATTTTAATATATGCATATCCATTCCCGGTTGAAACTACACGTTCACCGTCAAGATAAGAAGTGTCATTCAAATCACCGTATATGGATACACGCTTCCCGGCATATGCTTCCCTGAGAACCGATGTAATGGCCCCATAGCTACCCGTCCCTAAAACTGCATCAACCTCAGGCACTTCATCAAATATCATGTCCCTGTATCTTTCTGCGAGACACCCTGTTACAATCAGCATCTCACAGTTTGTATTTTTCAGAGCCGCCATTTCAATAATCGTATTGATGGATTCTTGCTTAGCACTATCTATAAAACCGCAGGTGTTTACTATTATAATCTGGGCATCACTTCTATCCTGAACAAATTCATATCCCTCATCTCTCAGTTTCCCAAGCATAATTTCGCTATCAACGAGATTTTTCGGGCAACCCAAAGATACTAATCCAATTTTTTTACCCAACGGATGCAACTCCTCCAATTCATATGCTAATCCTCATTATCATCTGCACCAAGCATATAAGGCTCCCCATCTTTGTCCTCATCCATATCATATGACAAACTGCGTAAGGCTTCTTTTATAGTACTTACTGAAAAGCCTCTGTGCATCAGAAACCTATACACCTTTATCCGCACTTTTTCATCACTTAAATCATATTTGCCAAATTTCCTTTTCAGTAAACCTTCTGCCACAACGCTGTCTTCAACCTTCCAATCATCGAGCACTTCATCTATAATATCTTCGTGAACACCTCTGACTAGAAGCTCTCTTTTCATCATTCTCTTTGATAATGGCTTAAGCTTGCTTCTGTCAAATACATATTTCTGTGCATATAGCTTGTTATTAATGTACCCTATGGCCTTCAACTCACTGATAACCTTATCGACACATTCCGGTTCGTAGCCTTCACCGTGTAGCTTTTTCCAAACCTCCTGCTCGGTGCGCAACCTCAAGGAAAGGTATCGCACTGCCTTTGCCTTTGCCTCATGAAAGTTCAAGGTGTTTTTTATATAATCAACCTTCTCCTCTGAGAGCTCAGATTCTTCATATAAATTCAGCGTTAAGTAATCTTCCTCTGAGATGGTGAATGCAAATTTCCCATCGATATACACAGATAGCCTGCTATTTTTTTTGTTCTTCTCTATCGAAGTGATCTGCAACCTTTCACCATCTCCTAATTGTTCATATTTATATTCTACCACTGCATGTCAAATAACGCCCATTAGATACATTATGTTGATACATCTGACACTATTTGGGTTGTTCTTCCTTGTCACCTTTTTTATCTTCATTTTCCGTTTGCTGTGAAATGGTCTCACTATAATGCTCCCGTATCTTGTTCTCGACATCGTTTTGTATATCCAAGTTATCCATTAGGAACTGCTTTGCATTTTCTCTCCCCTGCCCGATTCGCTGATCGTTATAAGAAAACCAGGAGCCGCTTTTATTAATAATATCCAGATCTACAGCTGCATCCAGAATGCTACCCTCTTTTGAAATCCCTTTTCCATAAATAATGTCAAATTCAGCAATCCTAAAGGGAGGAGCAATTTTATTCTTCACAACCTTGACCCTGGTTCTGTTGCCGATAATGTCTGTGCCCTGCTTGATGGATTCTATCCTGCGCACATCAAGTCTTACCGTGGAATAGAACTTCAGTGCTCTTCCGCCCGGTGTCGTTTCCGGATTGCCAAAGATAATGCCGACCTTTTCTCTTAACTGATTGATAAATATCGCGGTGGTATGGGACTTACTGATGACTCCCGAAAGCTTTCGCAGTGCCTGAGACATCAACCTTGCCTGAAGTCCCATGTGGGAATCTCCCATCTCGCCGTCTATTTCGGCTTTTGGAACGAGGGCTGCTACGGAGTCGATGACAATAACATCAATCGCACCGCTGCGTACAAGTGCCTCTGCTATTTCAAGAGCCTGCTCTCCGGTATCCGGCTGCGAAACGATCAAGTTATCAATATCAACGCCGAGGTTTTTGGCATAGGCCGGATCGAGGGAATGCTCTGCATCAATAAATGCAGCATCGCCGCCTGCTTTTTGCGCTTCAGCCACTATATGCAGTGCTACTGTGGTCTTACCAGAAGACTCCGGTCCAAAAATCTCAGTAACCCTTCCTCTGGGCACACCACCCACACCTAGTGCAATATCAAGGCCAATCGATCCTGTCTTGATTACCTCCACATTCATGTGGGCGTTTTCACCCAGACGCATAACTGCACCTTTCCCAAATTGCTTTTCTATCTGTCCCATTGCCATTTCCAACGCTTTTTTCTTTTCTAGCATTACACGAAGACCTCCTTATCGGTAAATTAACGAACATCTGTTCTGGATAAATTATATATCATTTCTAGAAAACAGTCAACAACAATTTCCCATATTATTACATATTCAGGCGCTGTTTTAACAAATTCTTCATATATATTGCATCATCCGCTTTCAGCAAAAGCATAATGCCGATATATATTGCAGCAGCGATGATTATTTCCGCTGCAAGGTATAGTAACTGAGACCCCTTCATATCCAAGCTTACCGGTATCATTTCAAAAAACAAGAGCGCAAGGCACATCATCAATACTGCCGGTATAGCTTTCAGAAGAAAACTTATTAGCTTTTCCCTATTAATTGCGGAAATTTTTTTATTGAGCAATAACAATAGTATAAACCCATTAATAGTACTGATAATAGAATAAGAAATGGCCATGCCTGATGCCCTTAAATCGGTAAAAAAGAAAAATGCTGTGCCAAAGATAAAATTCATAGCAGTTGAGCCTAATCCAATCAGTAACGGCGTCTTTGTATCCTGTAGGGCATAAAAAGCGCGGTTTAATATTGCCACAACAGATTGTGATACTATTGATATTGAAAAGAATGCCAAAATCGATGCTACTGAGTAAACATCGTCTTTAGTAAACTTCCCTCCCCAATAAAAAGCTGCTCTCACAAGAGGCTCTCGCAACAGAATAAAGCCTGCGGTTGACGGTACAGCCCAAAACAACACTAAGGTAAGGGATCTGGTCAGCAAGCTCCTGTATTCCTGATTCTCCCCTGTCGCGTACTTACCGGATAATGAAGGCAATATTGCGGTTCCGATTCCCGTTGCAAAAATACCATAAGGGAGCTGCCATAAGGTATTGGCATTTCTAAAGGCAGCAAGGCTCCCTTCGACTGCAGAAAGGGTAACGAATGCAGTGGAAATGACTACGTTGAACTGTGTTACCGAGGAAGAAAGCAATGAAGGTACCGCCTGTTTGAAAAGCTTAATAAAGCCCTTATCCAGTAAATTGATTACGGGGCTGTAGAATTTAAATTTCGGTAATGCAAATGCAAACTGCACTAAGAAATATATCACTGCGCTGGCAGCAACACCATATGCTACCTTTACCATGCTGTCAGGATTGGTGTCAGCAAAAAGATAGATGCTGAGGGCACATCCAATATTATATATAGACGGTCCATATGCAGCCGCTGCAAATTTCTTATATGAATTCAACACACCATTACAGACACCTGCAAGCATTATAAACATAACTGATGGAAAAAGTATCCTGGCTAATATAATCGATAGTTCCCGTGTACATGCGCTTTGCTCGGCAAAGCCCGGAGCAACCAATGGAATGATCTGCGGTGAAAAAGCAACACCAATTATGCACAACACAATTGTTCCGACAATTAATGTGTTTATAAATGAGCTTGCTGCTCTCCAGCCCTCCCTTTCCTCGCACCTTTCCAATTTGCCTGAAAGAAAGGGAACCAATGCCGCAGATATCATACCACTCACTAAAAGTGTATATATCATGTCCGGAACAGTAAAGGCGGCTACATAAGCATCCTGTACCCAGCTAAGGCCAACCTTCCACGACAGCATCGATTCTCTGAAAAAACCGGTAATCCTGCTCAAAACCAAAGAAGACATGACAATAATCACTGCAGTAGAGACCCTGGTATTTTTCGAATCGGTCAAATTATTAATCCTCCCAAGGTTATTTGCCCTTCTTATCAAGGGAAATCAGGTATATTCTCAACATGTCAAGAACATAAAGGCAGGCAATATTTCTTATTCTGCCTCTGTTCCCCCACAAATCAAGTCTTTTTGCTTCAGTACCGTTTTTGTGAGACAGCGCTGCATATATCAGACCAACTGGTTTTTCCTCAGTAGCACCATCAGGACCTGCAATGCCTGTTACTGATATGCCCAAATCAGTGCCGGAAGCTCTCCTGATACCCTCTGCCATTTCCCTGGCAGTTTGCTCGCTAACAGCGCCATGAAGCTCCAGTGTTTCTTGATTAACTCCCAACTCTTCAACCTTTGAACGATTGCTGTAGGTAACGATGGCTCTGTCAAAAACCGCCGAGATCCCGGGAACAGCTGTCAGCTTTGAAGCCAAAAGACCCCCTGTGCAAGACTCAGCCACCGCTAATGTCACTGCGTTTTCTACCAGAAGCTTTGCGGTAACCTCGACAAGGCTTCTGTTATCATTGCTATATACAGAATCCCCCAGCCTCCTACGAATTTCATTTTCAATAGGAGTTATTATGTCCTGACCATTACTCGCCTTGGGATACTTTGCTGTAATTCTCAGCGCCACTTCGCCTTCCTTAGCATAGGGCGCTATCGTAGGGTTTGTTTGCGAATCAATCAAATCAATCAGCATATCCTCCAGCGCTGATTCTCCAACTCCAAATATATTTAAAAACCTGGATTCCAGCCTAAATTTTGACTTTGCAGCGAAATAGGGAATAACAGTTTCATCAAACATCGGCTTCATCTCGGATGGAGGACCCGGCAGCATAATAATAACCTTATCGCCCTGTTCGATTATGCAGCCCGGAGCTGTTCCGTTTCTGTTTCTGATAACAATGCTGCCCTCAGGAAGATAAGCTTGTTTCATATTGTTCTGCGTCATTATCCTTCCTTTTTTGACGAAAAAATTATTAATGTTACTATTGGTTTCCTCATCTAAAACCAGCTTTCTATTTACCGCTGCAGCAACAGTTTCCTTTGTTAAGTCATCCTGGGTGGGGCCAAGACCACCGGTCAAAATAACCACGTCCGACCTTGACATAGCAAGATCAAGGCTTTGACTAAGCCTTTCAGGGTTATCTCCCACCACGTCGTGATAATATACGCCTACACCCACGTCGGGCAATCTTGAGGATATATATTGGGCATTCGTATTTGCAATTTGCCCCATAAGAAGTTCTGTCCCCACAGCAAGAATTTCTGCTTTCATTAAAACAACATCTCCCATCTGTCCGAGAAAATTTCCAGCCTTCTTTATTATAACAATAGCAGGTTTTGATTGTAAACACAGTAATTATTAATATGTAAAGTATAAAAAACATCTTTATTCTGTACTTATTCTATTATAATATAGAAGAGAAATATTTTTACTTTATTACATTAACTGGGGGATGCAGATTATGAATGATTATCAAAAAATTCTAAAAGACATCATTAATAATATTGAGACCGTTATTGTCGGAAAACGGTATGCCGTTGAACTGGCAGTGATGGCTCTAATATGTAACGGCCATGTCCTGATCGAGGATGTGCCCGGCGTCGGCAAAACCAGCCTTGTGTCGGCACTTGCAAAGTCGCTAAACGCCTCATTCAAAAGAATTCAATTCACGCCCGATGTATTACCATCCGATATCACAGGCTATTGCGTTTATAATCAAAAAACAGGTGACTTTGAATACCGTCCCGGTGCCATTATGAGCCAGATCATACTCGCAGACGAAATCAACCGCACATCTCCTAAAACCCAGTCCAGTCTGCTGGAGGTCATGGAAGAATATCAGGCGACGGTAGATGGTGTTACATACAGGGTCCCACAGCCGTTTATGGTTCTTGCTACACAAAATCCTGTGGAATATCTTGGTACATATCCCCTCCCTGAAGCCCAAATTGACAGGTTTTTTATGAAAATTAAAATTGGATATCCCTCGAACGCCGAGGAAAGCCACATTTTATCGAAATTCCAATATTCCAGTCCCTTGGAGGATCTTCAGCCCATTGCTCAAAGTAGTGATATCTTGGCGCTTCAGGAAGAAGTTAGAAACATACATGTGGATAAGACTCTCAACAACTATATTGTCGATATTGTAAGTCAGACTAGAAAGCATTCGGAAATCGCTCTTGGTTCAAGTCCCAGGGGGTCTTTATCACTTTTCAGGGCTTCCCAGGCATGGGCCTATTATAACGGCAGAAATTATGTATTACCCGATGACATTAAAAAAATGGTAATTCCGGTTCTTTCTCATAGATTAATCCTTAAGCAGGAAGCAAAACTAAGGAAAATAAATACTGAAGAAATACTAAGCTCTATAGTGGGTAGAATCAATGTTCCGGTGGTGGGCCAGCATGAAACAAAGTAGAATCCTCTTTGTCTGCCTCTTTATCGCAGCCTTGATATATGTCTATTTTTACGGTGGTAAGATACCGTATATGTTTTTTTATATCATTTTATTGCTACCCATTATATCGTTTACGTATGTATTTGTTATTTATCTGCGTTTTAAATATAGGCAGGACTTGGATAAAAAATTTGTTACAAAGGGCGACAAAGTCAACTTCATTTTTAGCGTTAACAATGAAGACTTTTTCATTTATCCTTATGTAAGGCTAACCTTCTATGGGGCGCAAACAATTTTCGAGAATCAGTTTCAGGTCAAGAGCTTTTCACTTAAACCCTTTTCGGGTAAAGACTATTTCTTTGAACTTCAGTGTAATTTCAGAGGTACATATGAGATAGGTATCAGCTCAGTGGAGTTCGAGGATTTCTTCGGAATATTCAAGCTCAGGTACAAGGTTTTCGAACCAAGATCAGTGACCGTTTACCCCAGAATTATTCATTTGGAAAAATTCTCACTAAAAACAGATTTCATGTCAGAGGCTCAGTCAATATTGAATACAGGCGACGAGGATATGACTACGATTAGCGATGTGAGAAAATATGAATATGGCGACAGTTTAAGAAGAATTCACTGGAAGCTGAGCGCAAAGACACAGGAAATAATGGTCAAAAAGTACCAGAGTACATCTGAGACCAACACTATATTGCTACTTGATCTGCATAAAAACCCTTATTCTGCCGAAGAAAACATTATGCTTGAAGACAAACTAATCGAGTCCATAGTAGCCGTACTCTATTATTGCCTTCAAAAATGGATACCCGTCAATTTGGTTTGTTTCAGCGAAAAACTGATGAGTATCCATGCAAAAAACCACCTAATGTTCAATCAAATTTTTGAAATTTTGGCTAAGGTTAAGTTCAAGGAATATATTCCGGTAAAGGATCTGTTGGAAATTTACATAAATAACGCTTTTGATAAGACAAATATACTGATCTTTACCTCAAATCTGGATTATGAACTATACAGCAGCATATATAAGGGCTGCAATGCGGGCTACGACCTAAGCTTGATATATACATCCGCGGAGAAGTTCACCGGCACAAAGAACGCTGAAGTTGAAACCATTTTGGCCTCACTTCCGGAAATAGGAGTCAACAGCTACACACTGAATATAGATGATGATACAAAGCGAGTTCTGGAACGTCGTGGTCTAGGGAGGTAAATGAGTGATTATGAAAAACCTTCAGGATAAAATACTGAGCATATTACTGGCACAATTACTGTCATTTAGCCTTGTTTTCGCGCTTACGTCCTCTTTATGTCTTACATATTCCATCGCAAAGACACTGCTAATAATAATTGCTTGCGTTATCTTTTCATTTATAATGTTTTATAATAAGAAAACGTCCTTATTTTCATGGCTATTAATTGGTACTGTGACCTTAGCTACAGGCATCTATATTCTTTATTCCATAGGTATAAAAGAGCTCACTTTGTTCTTTGTTGACTACTTTTTTTGGCTTGAAGATTTCATACAGTACGCTGATATAATTAATCCAACGTATCAGCTGATCACAGTGCTGGCATTATGCATTATAGTATCTGTTTTTGCATATATATTTGTCGTCAAAAAATTCATATTTCCCGTTATACTAATTTCCGGAGTAATGATATTTGCCATACAATGGGGATACGACATTTTATCATCACTTGTACCCTTCTATTTGTTTCTACTTGCAGCACTCCTGGCATATTTCAAACACGTGTATCACCTGAAGGCGGCGGCCGGCCCCAATGAATATGCTAATTCATTCTCACTGGGAATTTGGAGTGTGCCTATTTGCTTGCTTGTCATCGCTCTTGCCTCTACTCTTCATGCAAGTAATAAACCGATTGAGTGGAAATGGTTGGATCAAAAAATCTTTTCAGCATATGACAATTATTTTAGCACTTGGGATCACGAAGTCTTTGATTACTTCTCGCTTTCAGCATCTACAGGCTTTGGCGGCAAGAACAATATTCTCGGCGGAAGAGTCAGACTCAACAAGACTGATGTCCTAAATGTCAATACAAATAATAGGGTATATTTAAAAGGTATTTCCAGAGATTTATATACCGGAACCGAATGGCTTAACAGTGTAAGCGAATTGACTGACGTGGGATCTGACCATTCTTTACTGTACAGTGATTATGATGAAATGCTGCAGGGTATGAAAATACTCACAGGAGATGATGACTTCCTTGATAACTATTTCACTGCTGACTCAGTAGAAGT
The DNA here is from genome assembly GCA_964404395.1 of uncultured Oscillospiraceae bacterium. Taxonomy (GTDB): domain Bacteria; phylum Bacillota; class Clostridia; order Acetivibrionales; family DTU013; genus JAAYBT01. The sequence goes on from CAYOKA010000009.1 coordinate 21,905, forward strand.
ATCATTCCTTAACATAAAAACCAAATCCCTTTTTATTCTTTCGAACATAAATACATTGAAATCTGAAGGCAGCTCAATTTCTGGTTACATTAGCGATACAGGGGATTATTCATCTGATAAGCGGCTTTCAAAAGGCTTCAAATACACAATGAATTCTTATAGCCCTAAAACCGGATCGGAGGAATTTACTCAGATCATACAGAATAGCAAGCGGGGGCTATACTCCGAAGCCTTAGGGGAGCTTAAGGCCGCCTTGGAAGATAGTAATAGGGATGCTCTGGAGGCACATACGGCTGAGAAGCAAGGTCTTCATGCCGTGGCTGATGGCGTGGAAACATCCAAGTCCATTCAGTCACTAACAGCACTTAAAGAGAAAAGCGATCTGGTATATGAAAAGTATCTTCAACTCCCCGAGGATCTCCCTCAAAGGGTTGTGGACCTTTCAGCTTCCTTGGTTGCATCTGCAAAGACCGATTACGATAAGGCAAAGGCAATCGAGGAATATCTGGGTGCAAATTACCCCTATAACCTTGATGTTCGCTCAACCCCAAGAAACAGAGATTTCGTGGATTACTTTCTGTTTGACCAAAAAGAAGGCTACTGCTCCTATTACGCTTCGGCTATGGCAATACTGGCAAGATGTGCAGGGCTGCCTTCAAGGTATTTGGAGGGCTATATGTTACCTCCGGAGCCGACAAAAGGTTCATCTAATACATATATAGTCACAAATATGCAGGCACACGCATGGGTAGAAATATACTTTGAAGGTTATGGATGGTTACCCTTTGAACCGACCTCGCCGTTCAGATCGAGCTTCTATTCCACCAGGATTTCCAATGTAAGCTATGGAACAGGGTACGCACCATCCTATTTTGATTATATGGAAATGATGCAGCAATACTCTAATCAAGATTTCGGCTCCTCTGATTATAAGGCAGATGAATCCAAAGGCCTATCTACCACAACTATCACATTAATTGCCTTTGCTTGCTTTTTGGTTTTGTTTGCTGCTTTGATATTGTTCAATACGGCGGCAAGCCGTTACAGGCTGTATAAACTAACCAGCATGACTGCCAAGGACTGCATCGTGGGCTTTTATGATTACTATGTGAAAATATTGAGCCTGCTTGGGTTAGGGCTAAAGCCCTCTGAAACTCCGTCTGAATATTCAGAAAGGATTGACTCCCGTATGTACTTTGGCTCGATGAAATTTAAAAGCATCACGGATATTTTTATAAAGTACAGGTATGGTCCGGACGAAGCTACAGAAGATGAAAAACAGCTGGTCTGTGATTTCTATGTCGTCTTTATGAAGGCAGCAAAAAGCGATATGGGCAAATTCAAATACAGCGTGTTGAAGTATGTTTTAAATAAATTGTAGTGCATGAGGATACAGATTACTACTAGCCTGTTTGAGACGAAACGGCTAGGAATATCTGTATCCCTATGCATATTTTACAGCTTATAAACCTGACTGGCCGTCAACACCTTGATACCATTGGCTTCGAGCGCCTTTACGGCATTGTTATGATCATCCACTCTCAAAAGGACCATTGCATCATCCTCAGTCTTGCCGACAAAGGCGTACATATACTCAATGCCAATGTGCACGTCATGCAATACTTCTAAAGCCCTCGATAGCCCGCCTGGTTTATCTGCCACCTCAATGGCTATGACATTTGTTGAACTGACTGTAAAACCGTTTTCCCTTAGAATCGCTACAGCCTTATCCGGCTTATTTACAATAAGTCTGAGTATGCCGAAATCAGTCGTATCTGCTATAGACAATGCACTGATATCAATGTCATTTTCGCCAAGTACTTTTGTCACCTCAGCAAGTCTCCCTGATTTGTTTTCTAAAAAAATGGATATCTGCTCTACGAACATGACTAAACCTCCTTAAAATGGTCTATTGATCCAGATTACGATTGTCTATTACCCTTTTTGCCTTGCCCTCGCTTCTTGCAATGGATTTAGGCTCCACCAGCTTCACCTTTGCGGTTAATCCAAGTGTGTTTTCTATTTCTTTTCTTATCTTTTTCTCCAAATCCTCAATGTGCTTAACCTCATCGGAGAACAAAGCCTGTGTCATCTCAACCCAGATTTCCATAACATCCAGGCTTCCGACCTTGTTAACAATAATCTGATAATGAGGTGCCGTGTCTCCCAATTCCAGTAAAACATTTTCGATTTGGGAAGGAAAAACATTTACGCCTCTTACTATCAACATGTCATCAGTACGTCCTGATATCCTGCTTATCCTTACATTTGTCCTTCCGCAATCGCATTTCTCATAGTGCAAAGAAGATATGTCCCTGGTCCTATAACGCAGTAATGGTAAGCCTTCTTTGGTAATCGTAGTAAAAACAAGCTCTCCTTTTTCACCGTGGGCTAACACCTCTTTTGTTTCAGGATCAATGATTTCCGGAATAAAATGATCCTCTTGCACGTGCAGGCCGCATTTACAAGGGCACTCGGACGCAACACCGGGACCCATGATTTCGCTGAGCCCATATATATCAATCGCTAAAATTCCAAGCCTTTTCTCGAGTTCATTCCGCATAGCAACTGACCAGGGTTCGGCGCCGAATATGCCTGACTTAAGCTTAAGATCGCTTGGCTTTATTCCCGCCTCTTCCAGTTCTTCCGCCATGTACATGGCATAAGAAGGCGTGCAGGCAAGCACGGTTGTCCCGAAGTCTTTCATTATCTGCATTTGTCTTTTTGTATTTCCTCCGGAAATAGGAATCACTGAAGCACCGATTCGCTCCGCACCATAATGTGCGCCAAATCCACCGGTAAAAAGGCCATAGCCATAAGCTATCTGAATAACTGACTCCTTTGAGGCGCCCGCACTGGCAAGAGTTCTGGCCATAACCTCCGCCCAGGTATCAATATCCTTTCTTGTATAGCCTACCACTGTCTGTTTTCCAGTTGTCCCCGAAGATGCATGAATCCTGATGATCTCACTCAATGGCACCGCAAACAATCCATATGGATACGTATCTCTCAAATCCTGTTTGATGGTAAAAGGAAGATTGGAAAGATCATCGACTCCCTTAATGTCACCCGGCTCAATCCCCATATTCTGCATTTTCTCTCTGTAATAAGGGACATTATGATAAACCCTCTTTACAGTCTTGACCAGCCGTGCATTCTGCAGCTTTTGCATTTCTCCTCTGGGCATGCATTCCCGTGCCTGGTTCCAATACATTTTTCAGAACCCTCCTTGTAATTGTAATGTGCCCATCTATTCTCCCGTGAGAACAACTTTCAGGGATTACGGGATCAACCCCGCCCCACACAAAAGCTAACAGGCTCTTCCATAACTATATACAAATATATCCTTTTTTGAAAGCCCTTTGATTAACCTCAAGTACTTTTGGCGGAATTACTTCCTCCAACGCCCTTTCCCATACCTTTTTGTCAATACTCGTTGTAGCAGCAAGAAGGCCAATCAATACAACATTAACCGCTTTAGCATTACCGCATTCTTCTGCAATTTTGAGGCCATCAACTGTGAACAAGCGAATTGCGCTCTTCTTAAATCTTTCGATTATAGCTTCCGGATAGCTTGCCTTTCCGATTATGACAGGCATCGGGTCAATTTTCTGATCATTCAGGATCAACGAACCACCCTGCTTTAAATAATCAATCCAGCGAAGCGCCTCTAACCTTTCAAAGGCCAATATAATATCGGCTTCTCCCTTTTCAATAATTGGTGAATAAACCTTCTCACCCATCTTGACATACGTTACCACACTGCCGCCTCTTTGCGACATTCCGTGGACTTCTGACACCTTCACATCATTTCCGAGCTGCATTGCAACGTTTCCCAGCAATCGGCTGGCCATCAATGTTCCCTGGCCACCTACTCCTACAATCATAATATTTAAATCACTCATTTTTGTCACCGGCCTTTTCAATTGCATTAAAACTGCACATTTCTGTACATAGCTTGCAGCCCACACATAGAGCACTGTTTATCTCTATTTTGTCACCCTTGTCAACAATAGCGGGACAGCCTATCCTTAAGCAGCTCCTGCACATTCTGCAATTCTCGTTTATTTTCTGCGGACCTTCATATTTCACGCTTTTGAGCAGCGCACACGGCCTTTGGGCAATAATAACCGAAGGTTCATCCGCCTCTACTTCTTCCTTAACAACCTTCTCAAACTCTTTCAGATCAAAGGGATCAACTATTCTTACCCTATCAACTCCAACAGCCCTTGCAAGCAGTTCAAGATCCACCTGCTTTGTTGGTTCGTTTCTTATAGTCAGGCCTGTTGTAGGATTGTGTTGATGCCCGGTCATTCCCGTTATAGAATTATCCAAGATAATGACCGTGGAGCAACCCCTATTATATACTACATCTATCAATCCTGTAATCCCGGAATGTATAAAGGTTGAATCCCCCAGCACGGCAACAGTCTTCCTTCCGAATTCCCTTCCCCTTACCTTCTCCATTCCATGAGCCATGCCGATACTTGCCCCCATGCAAACACAGGTATCCAATGTCTGTACCGGTGGCAGCGCAGCCAGGGTATAACATCCGATATCCCCGGTAACTGTGAGTTTCAGCTTCTTCAGTACATGGAAGGTTCCCCTGTGCGGGCAACCGGGACACATAACAGGCGGCCGACCGGGAGACTCCTTATCAAAGTCATATAATTTGTCCTGCTCAATTCCAAACAGCTTCTCTTTCAGCAGAGATGCGGAATATTCACCGATAACGGGAAGTTTATCCTTACCTATAGCCTTTATTCCAAGCTTTTTAACCTGGTCCTCAATAAATGGCTCCAGCTCTTCAATTATATAAAGCTTTCCGACCTTTGCAGCAAAATCTTCAATCAGCTTATCAGGCAATGGATGTACCATGCCCAGCTTCAAATAAGAAACATCTCCGAAGGCTTCCCTTGCATATTGGTAGGAAACACCCGAAGTAATCACGCCCACGTCAGTACTCCCCCACTGAATTGCGTTAAGAGATGTCTCCTGTGCGAAGTCCTTCAATGCCGCCATTCTTTTCTCGACCTCAACATGCCTTTTCTTAGCCATTGCCGGCATCATTACATATTTCCCAGGATCTTTTACGTAGGGTTTCAGCTCATCATTTTGCCTATCAGCAGTTTCCACTACGCTCTGTGAGTGCGCTATGCGTGTTGTAAGCCTCACTATAACCGGACAGTCGAATTTTTCGCTTATATCAAAAGCATTTTTCACATAATCCTTACACTCCTGACTGTTAGACGGCTCAAGCATAGGAATCTTTGATGCCCGTGCATAAAGTCTGGAGTCCTGCTCATTCTGCGAGCTATGCATGCCGGGATCATCCGCAACCATAATGACAAGACCGCCGCTCACCCCTGTATATGAAACAGTAAACAGCGGATCTGCCGCTACATTAAGCCCAACATGCTTCATGGAGCAAATAGCCCTGGCTCCTGCCACTGAAGCCCCAATCGCTACTTCCAAAGCCACCTTTTCATTGGGAGACCATTCAGCATAAATCTCTTTATATTTTACAATGTTTTCTGTTATTTCAGTACTTGGCGTACCCGGGTACGCTGATGCCATTCTTACACCGGCTTCGTACGCACCTGCTGCAACCGCCTCGTTACCCAGCATCAGTTTTTTCATTTTGCTCCCCTTGTCTACTATTCTGTGATTTATATTAAATCAAGGCTGAATAACTATTTCTCTCACAAAGATCAATTTGCGAAGCTTATTCAGCCCTGATTTTCATACTATATTTTAAACTCTATTGCGAGTTTTGTAAAGGAACAGCCAATTTGTATTAAGGTTACATCGCAAAAGCCTGAATTTATGCTTTCGCTTCTATTTCCAGGGTGGAACTGTCCTTAAAGACCTTCTGTACATGTTTTTCAGGCAGCTTTGCAGTCAATAGACTCACAAGTGGTACAACAATAAGCGAAACTATCATTGCAGCCGCACCTATCTTTGGGGCAACAGCCGCATTCATTTTAGTAATTATAGCACCTGTTATCGATACTGAAAAACCTGCGATGAATCCAGCCCAAGCACCTGCCCTTGTGGTTCCTTTCCAATACAGACCATAGACAAATGGAGCTAAAAAAGCGCCGGATATTGTTCCCCATGAAAACGACATTAAACTCACTATGGTATTGGGCGTTACAGCGACCATAAAGGACAATACTACAAATACACCGCACAAAATCCTCATCAGCAGCATCACATTTTCATTTTTCATTTTCGGGAAAAAAGTGCCCTTCATCAAATCTAATGAAATTGATGAGCTGGATACCAGAACAATTGAGGACAATGTTGACATGGAGGCTGAAAGCACCAATATTACAATAATACCGATCAAAGCATCCGGTAATGCCATTTCAAGTACCATTGGCATGACCATATCGGGATTTAGCCTGCCATTTGCGCCGATAGGCATTTTATTATCAAGAAAGAGCCTGCCGAAGCCACCGACAAAATATGCTCCTCCTGCTATAATCAAGGCAAAAACAGTGGAAATAATCGTTCCTGTCTTAACAGCCTTGTCATCACGGATAGCATAGAACTTGTGAACCATCTGCGGCAATCCCCAGGTTCCCAAGCTTGTCAAAATAATTAGTCCAATAATGCCTGAAGGATTTGAACTAAAAGGGCTTGCCAGCCCCTGCCCTACATCAGGTATCTCAGACAATTTAGTCAATCCGCCTCTCAACCCTCCCACAGCCGGGTGAGACATAATGAAGAAAACCATGAGAGCAACACCGATAAGCATTATTATTCCCTGTATGACATCATTCAAAGCCGTGGCAACATAGCCGCCAAGCAAAAGGTATATGCCCGTCAAAACCGCCATTACTGCCATACAGTATAAAAAGGGCACTCCGAAGGTTCTCTCGAACAAATATCCCAGGCCTTGGTAAACAGAAGCCGAATAAGGAACCATGAAAATAAAAATAATCAAGGCTGTAACAATCTTCATCGCCTTACTGTCATAGCGTTTTTCAAAGAACTCCGGCATCGTCGACACATTCATTTCACGAGTCATTCTTCTTGTTCTCTTTGCAAGCACCTTCCAGGCCAGAAGGCTGCCGATTAATGCATTTCCGATTCCTATAAGAGTTGTGGAAACGCCGAACTCCCATCCTGTTTTGCCTGCATAACCAATGAAAATGACTGCTGAAAAATAAGTCGTACCATAGGCAAATGCGGACAACCACGGTCCCATTTTCCTACCGCCAAGAAAGAAATCCTGAACACTATTAACCTTTTTTTTGCTGATAATGCCGACTGCAACCATTAAGACAACAAACAGACCTAAAAATACATACTTAAGCATATCCTACCATCCTTCCCCTTTTTAAAAATAAGCTCTACCATACTAGCCATTCTACAAATACATATAAAATCAGAATTAGTATACTACATAATCGGAGCAAAAATCAAGCCTTCAGTGTTTATATTTAATGCTTTGCGGATTGTGGTATAATCAATAACAAAGTATACTATACAAAAGAATGCTGGGGGTAATTTATGTTTCTTAAAAAGAGTACCAATAAAAAAACCGGAAGAACCTATCTGTCTATTGTTAATACATATCACGACAGCAAGAAAAAGCAAACCCGTACATCTACAATCAGATCACTGGGCTATTTGGACGTCCTTGAAAAAGAATATGATGATCCTACCGCACACTTCACCGAAGAAGTACGAAAGATGAATGAGAAAGCCAATAATGATAAAAGGACCATTACCCTTCGCATCTCGCCGGATGAGACCCTAGACATAGATGGTGACAGTCGCAAGAATTTCGGATATGCCGTCTTAAGCAAAATTTATCACGAACTGGGCATAAATAAATTCCTGTCTACTACGATGTCACGAACTACTATTTTGAAATTGACGAACAGGATGATTTGCGCAGACCAAAACAGAAGCGGTTCCAAGGTCAATACCTATATCCTGTCCTAAACCCAAAAGTAACACCCCTTTGCAATTTATGTCAGTTTTCATCAATGCTATGTAAAAACTATGTAAAATTAGTAAAATGTCTATAGAAAATATTCTTAAACCACAAACTAATATTATCATAATATTACAATTATGCAACATTAGTTTTACATAAGACTTTTATGATGTAACCGAACTATTCGCGTTTGCGCAATAGAGTTGAGAAAAATTTATCCTTTCCTTACTATAAAACCTTTGACCGCCCGCCCATAAATTCAAACTGAAAAGTTGGCTCAAAACGAGTATTTGCTTTTAAACTCTGATAAAATCCTTTTATAGTCAGCCTCAGTATCAAGATCCAATAACACACCTTCATCATTTGTTTCCTGAAGGGTATAACCCCTACGTTGAATGAACTGCCTCAAACTGGATGAATCAGGTTCAAGTAAAATTTCCTTAGCTATAGCACCATTCATTAAGACCGGATGTCCTTTCCTTCCGTTAAAAGCAGGAATAACTATCTCACCTTCTGCTTTGAGGAGACTACGACAAATATCTCGACTAATCAGCGGATAATCCCCCGGGGTCAAAAAAAATCTATCCCCACTAATTTGTTTCATCCCTTCCTTAACAGATGTGAACATGCCGTCATCAAACCTTTTATTTAAAATGACTTCTACCTTCTGATATTTATGCAGTATACTAATTATCTTGTTGATTTCAAACCCTCCAACAACATAAATTTTCGAGCAGAAATCATACATTCCTTCCATGCACCTTTCAATTACGCTTTTACCGAATATATCCAACCCCATTTTGAACTTCCCTGCCCTGCTGGAATATCCTGCAGCCAGTATAATTCCTTCAAGATTCATATTAATATTCTTCATTGCCCCCAATTCACAATTTGTGATAGTTAAATGTATATAATTTTATACTCAGGTATTTTGAACTTGCTTACAACATCTTTTATGCAAGCTTCCCTTACAGTGGCATATTTAATTCCATCCGCGGCAATAAATTCCTTGAATATGTCACAAAAGCCCTGTCCGCCTAACTCAACAGGCCCGATTTCATCAATAAAAATTGGACTAATTTTATTATAAAGAATATCGTTAATTATATTCTCCGCAAAATAAAAAGCTTTTTCAGAAAAGCTGAAAATGTCGTATCTGAATATTTCATCCCATCCATCTGGCTCATAACCGATTTTGCATATAAATGGCATTTTATTCCCATTGGACAGCCTTACAATTTCATATCCGGTGAAAACATCCTGACGAAATATTTTTTTCGTAATAAAACCATCTCCAGACTTTGTCTCGTTGTATATCGAAACAATCTTGCTGGTTTTTCCCCTGTTGATTCCACCAGTCACTAGATAAACCATTTTATTTGTCCCTCATATGCTTATTCCCATCCCGGCAATATTTTAACGCTTGCATTTCAGCAATTATTGAAATTGCCACTTCCTCGGGAGATGATCCGCCAATATCAAGCCCTACAGGTAGGTAAAGTAAATCCAAACGAAATTCACTTCCAAAATCTTCTGCTATTTTTTTGTAAACGGCTTCTGATTTTACTTTTGACCCTAGTAAACCAATATAGGAAGGCTTATACCCGGCTTCATGAATATATTTTAAAACTGTATAATCGGAAACATGACCTGGTGTTGCAATAAGAACCTGACATCCATCAGGCATGTACAGATTTTTAATGACCTCCTGGTATTTTCCCGTTATTGTATTATTTCCGCCTTCGAATCCATCAAATATCCCTTCTCTATCATCAACAACCGTAATAATGTAATTCATATTTTTTAGGTGGTTTGCCACAGCCCGTCCTACATGGCCTGCCCCAAAAATAAAGAGGGGAGTTCCCGGATTCATATACTCATAAAAAAGCGTTATGCTACCGCCGCAGCTCATCCCTACGTATTTCGCATCCTTAAAGGCATGGTCGCAGGATAGATCATACTTTTCAAGATGACTGCTTTTTTTATTCAACAGAGTCAATGCCTCTTCGTATGCAATCCGCTCCAGTGCTCCACCACCGATAGTGCCTTTACTTTTACCATCGGGAGTGACAAGCATTTTTGCACCTACTATTTGCGGTCCTTCACCTGTTTTATCAACAACAGTCACAACCATGCCCGGCAGGTTATTCCTATACATTCTGTAAATATCCTCAATAATGGTCATACCAATTCTCCTGCTTTAGCTTATAATACTGAGAAAACAATAGTGGATGTTAACGCTATTGCAAATGCGAAAGCAGTCATCAAAGGCTTGATTCTGTATCTGGTTGAATATGTGTTTAATTTGCTGGCATAAATTTTTGTTAAGCTATAGATAATGACCACATTAATAATTCCTTCAAGGAATATGAATTCAAGGATACTTCGATAACCGCCTTCTATAATACCGGAAGGTATTAAAAATAATGTCAAAATAAGCGCATGAAAGATAAATAAAGCTCTCCATGTTATGCTTGCGAATAATGCACCTTTAAAGCTTAAGCTTTTTCCATCCTTGCAAAATAATCTGATAGCCACCATTGCGGTCAGCGATTGAATAAGTATGCTAACGGCAGGATTGACTGTTCTTATGACAGGCAGATGTGGTATGAATAAATCAATAAGTTTTACAGCTGACGCAATAATTCCTATAACAAAAATAGTACCTGTATTCTGCGTCTTTCTATATCCTTTGTACATAAAGTAGAAACCTATTGGGAACATAACAAACCCCGATATTGCAAAAGGAAGCAAATGCAATAAATAACCCAATACCGCCTCTGCAATACCCCAAAGTGAACCATAAAAAATAGCCGGTAATATTATCTCCTTTAATTTCTCTTTTTTCATAATAATCTCTTGTATGATATCCTAGACAACTAAATCATACATTCCTTTCTAATTATTTACGCTCACTCCATGGTGTGTATCGAATTTTGAAAGCTGAAGGAGCATTGTACAAATAAATTATACATTAGCAAATTCTATTGCTCTCGCATTTTTCCGATGTCTTCTTATTACTATTCCGACTACTTTACCAGACTATTCGCATTTGCACAATAAAATTGTGAAAGGTTTCGTAAAACACTTTGACCGCCCGCTTATAAATTCAAACTGAAAAATTGGCTCAAAAAGAGTATTTGTTTCTTGAAGGGTATAACCCCTGCGTTGAATGAACTGCCTCAAACTGGATGAATCAGGTTCAAGTAAAATTTCCTTAGCTATAGCACCATTCATTAAGACCGGATGTCTTTGTCGGATTTTCAATAACATAAAGTCGCTTATCTTAAAGAGGTAAGCATTCTATTTAGTTATACTATACATAGCAATGAAAATGGTTGCCCTTAACTACAGGTTATCTAAAATGTTAGAAGTCTGCGGAAAAGCTCATGCCTTAAAATGTAAATTTCGAAGGCCTTATAAGTTTTTAGAAGGATTAAGATAAAATGAGGAGGGAATTTAATGCAGTATGGACAATATGCAGTAGATTATGAACAACGCCCGTATAATCCGGAAC
>CAYOKA010000010.1:0-33354 GCA_964404395.1 uncultured Oscillospiraceae bacterium
CTCATATCCCTCGTGACAATCAATTCATCACACTTTTCATATACAATACCCTTTTTGTTCAGCCGCTCAGAGATGACGCCTATTACCTTGCCGCCCTTAGCATGAACAGCCTTTGCAGTTGCGCCCATCAAGCCGGTCATTCCAGCGCCATAGAGAAAGATATCCCTGTTGGCAGCGATTGCTCTGCCTAACTCGCTAGCAAGATCAAAGTAGGATTTATCAATAAAATCGCTAGATGAACTGTATACACATATGACTTTATCCATTGTGCACCTCCTGATTTGCTTTCATCCCTTTGATAATATGATACCAAAGGAGTGTGGGTTATTGCAAACTTTGTGCAGGTTTTGACCGCCCAAATCCGGATCCAAATTGAATCAGGAAAAAGAATAATAGTATTGCAAAAGCAAATTATGTTAAAATAAATGTTAGTATAATATGATTGGAGCACTAATATATGAAGAAGCTTGAAATGATAAAAACATATTATGAAAGCAATATGGCAAAGAATCTGCCCGAGTATGGCATTCTCGGTTGGGAAAGCGAAGAAGCACAGCGGCTTAGGTTCGATGTATTACTTGATAAAGTAGATTTGGAGGGAAAGAAACTGCTGGACGTGGGATGCGGTACGGGAAACCTTTTGGAGCGAATCAATAGCAAAGGACTAAGTGTAGCATACACCGGCGTGGACATTTTGGAGCAGATGATTGAAAAAGCTAATGAAAAGCAACTTGATGCAATTTTTGTACATACTGATATTTTTAAGGAAAGCATTTTTGACTTGAACTCCTTTGATGTCGTTTACACCTCCGGCATATTCAATCTGAATCTTGGCAACAACAAAGAGTTTTTAAAAGATGCACTGGAGCTTTTTTTGGGATTATCCCGTGAAACCGTCGTTTTCAATTTGCTACATGTTGAATCCCCGGACAGGGAAGATAAGTATTTCTATTTTCATCCGGAGGAAGTCAGCAAAATTCTTACTGAATTTTCCACCGTAATTGAGAGAGCGGAATTCATCGAAACCTATTTAAAGAATGATTTTACAGTGATATGCGAAAAAAATAAATGATTTTGCATATAGTATGCTATTCTATGAAAAAAGTGTGGTATGATGTGAACATAGAATAATGAACGAGGTGCAACCCAATGCGAGCAAAAAAGCTATATCCTGTCAGACACATCTGTGATTTTAGAGATCTACTGGAGCAAAGCGAAAAGCATTTTTCACAGAAAGCAGCTTTTTGGGTCAGAGTGAAGGATGGCGGGTTCAGAAGCATAACCTATAGTCATTTTAAGGATGATGTAGATGCTCTCGGTGCGGCATTGGCATCCCTTGGGCTCAGAGACAGTATTACGGCTGTCTTGGGTGAGAACCGCTACGAATGGTGTGTATCCTATCTAGCGGTAACAAACCATAACGGCATAGTTGTGCCTCTCGATAAAGAGCTGCCTACAGATGAAAAGGACAATCTGCTGCGCAGAAGCGGTTCTAAGGCGCTGATATTTTCCGGGCGCTATGAAAACGATATGCTTAAGCTCAAGAAGGAAGGCAGCCCTGTAGATTATTTCATTCATATGGATATTGAAGAGGATACAGAGGACTTTCTCTCCTTTAGCAAGCTTTTGGAAAAAGGCAGACAGCTGCTGGAGCAAAAGAGTATTAATCTGAGCGAATACAAGATAGATGACACTGCATTGAGCATATTGCTTTTTACTTCCGGGACAACTGATTTGGCCAAAGGCGTCATGCTTTCTCAAAAGAATATATGTGCCAATATTATGGGAATCTTGAAAACAGTGCATGTTGACAGCAATGATATCTCACTTTCGATATTGCCGATCCATCACACCTATGAGTGCACAATCGGCTTTCTGTCTATTATATATAGCGGCGGAACGATAGCCTTCAACGAAGGACTCAGACATATACAAAAGAACTTTCTCGAGGTAAAGCCCACAATACTGGTTACTGTGCCTCTGCTTCTGGAAAACATGTATAAAAAAATATGGGATCAGATAAGGAAAAAGCCCGGAATGACCTTTTTGGTCAAGACTATGATGCTTATAGGATCCGCATTGAAGCTTATAGGTATTGATGTACGGCGCACGATTTTTGCCAGTGTCCATAAGAACTTTGGAGGAAGTCTGAGATTAATTGTCACCGGTGCTGCCGCAATAGATAAAAAGGTTTCAAACGGATTGAACCGTATGGGCTTCAAGGTGCTTCAGGGGTATGGCTTGACTGAATGTTCGCCGCTGGTTATTGGCGAGAGGGACAACCTTTATGGCAATGCATCGGTTGGTATTCCCTTGCCGGGGGTCGAGGTTAAAATTGACAAGCCTGATGAAAACGGAATCGGTGAGATCCTTACAAAGGGCGATAATGTGATGCTTGGCTACTATAAGGACGAAGAAGCCACGAGCAGAAGCCTCAGGGACGGATGGTTTCATACAGGAGACCTGGGCAAGGTCGGCAAGTCCGGTGCTTACTATATTACAGGGCGGCTAAAGAACGTAATTGTGACGAAAAATGGCAAGAACATCTTTCCGGAGGAAGTGGAATCCTATATTAATAGAAGTCCATACGTGCTTGAATCCATGGTGACCGGCTACCAGGACGACAAATCCGGTGATATGTTGGTTGGAGCTCACATTTTGCCTAACCTGGAAGCAATCAAGGAAAAAATCAAGAACGCAACGCCTTCTATTGAGGATATCAAGAAGTTCATCTCCGAGGCTGTAAAAAGCGCAAATAAGGACATGCCCTTATACAAAAGGATTAGTACGTTTACCATCAGGGACAGCGAGTTTATTAAAACCACGACGCTGAAGATTAAGCGCTATGCCGAAAATGCCAAGATGAAGCTGAAGAAAAACTGAGCAAAAATCCATCAGCGGTGTTTGGATAAGATGTGCTTATGATTAATGAGTGTCTATTGAAATGTGAGGTGCTGTATGAGTCAGGAAGGTTTCACATTCAAAGGATCAAATGGTCAGGAAATCTTTTGCTGGTGCTGGGATGCACCGGTTCAACCCGCGGGAGTGCTTCAAATTTTCCATGGCATGGCTGAGCATGCCGAAAGGTATGCTGATTTTGCACAATACCTGAATACAGAAGGCTTCACGGTTTATGCCTGTGATATGCGAGGACATGGCAGGACAGGAGAACTGAACGGGGACTCCTGCCACATGGACAAGGGCGGTTTCAATGGGTCCATGGAGGATCAAGCATTTCTAATGAAGCTGATAAGGGAAAAGCACCCTGAAGTCCCGCTAATAATACTTGGGCACAGCTTTGGCTCATTTTTGGCACAGGAGTTCATAAAACATTACGGCGGTGATATATCAGGCCTGATACTGTCAGGGTCTTCTTTTATGAAGGGGGCGGAGATAAACGCCGCATATATCCTGGCAAGGCTTTCATTGATTTTTGGAAGCAGGAAACCCAATAAGCTCTTGGACAAATTAAGCTTCGGCAGCTATAACAGAAAGATACAAAACCCCACAAGCAAGTTTTCCTGGCTAAGCCGTGACGAGGAGCAGGTCGGGAAATATGAGCAGAGCCATTTTTGTGGTAATGTAATGACTAGCGGCTTTTTTGAATGTTTCTTTACAGGCCTGGTGAATCTATATAAGGATATGGGGAGAATACCTCTGAACCTGCCCGTCTACATCCTGTCTGGAGACGAGGATCCTGTCGGCAAATATGGCACGGGTACAAGCAAGCTTTATGAGGAATACAAAAGGTTGGGTATAAAAGATCTCAGGATAAAGCTTTATGAAGGCTCCCGCCATGAGATACTAAATGAAATAAACCGTGAAATGGTTTATCAGGATATTTCGGACTGGCTTAGGGAGCTTAGCTGAATTTTCCAGAGTGATGCCACCAGAGCACAGGTCGAGGCTATACTGTACAGGCTTAGTGATAATGTGACAAAGCAATTAAAACTCCCCGTAGCGGATTTCTAATATTTTTCTAACAGCAAACTGTTTTATACCACAGCGCCCAGTAGCAGGATACCTTCGTTTTCACGGTAGATTCCCGGCAGCTGGCCAAAGGGAATAGGATTAACCCCTAATCCTGCCTCTACAGTGAAGCCCGGTCTTCGATACTCTTGCAGGAACCAGTCCTTGTAGCCTGCATAAGCCGCCTCGGCCGTACCGGCTTCAACGGCATAGCCACTGATAGCACCAAATTGATTTGCTATGGTCAGGGAACGCGGCGGTGCATAGTCCTCAAACTGCCAGTAGATGACTTCGCCCTGTGTATGATAAGCTATTACAATTCTAAAATTATGAGCCTGTGTGAAATCTACCATTGCCCTTGATTCGGGCTCTGATAAGGGAGCGTCGCCGCCGAAATCTCTCGGGGCGGGACTTGTGATACCTGCCTCGGTTTGCTCCTGCTTTGACCTTTCCCACTCGGCGGGATAATTCAAGTTTAGATCCACGCCCCTTATATTTGCCTTCCAAACACTGGGCAATGGCAACCCGGTTCTGTTTAGTCTGGCTGCTGTTATGAATTCCGGATTGTCATAATTGGGCCAGTATGCCACAAGGTCTACGCCATCCGGGTTTACAAGGGGAACTATGTATATGCTGGTGAGATTATATAAATCCCTTATATTATAACCTAATATGCTTGCACCGGTGGAATAGGCTTTGGAGTAGTTTTCGATGAACTTCATCAGCACCGGCGTTGTAATTGACTCGTTTGCGTGGTGAGAAGCATTATAGGAAACCTCTCGAGTGCCTATTCCCAGTCTTACATAGTATAGCTCCCGCCCCATGACACTACTGCCGATTGAACCGATTTCCAGGAAGGGATATCTAGCCTTTAGTCCTTCAAGCTGGCGCTGAACGATTTCAAAGGTCGGAGCCACGTCCAGGGGGACCAGATCAATACCGTAGGGCACGATGAGCCTTTGGCCGATTGTGAGCATATTCGGATCAATTCCCGGGTTTGCGGTAACTATCGCATTCACCGTCGTGTTATAGGCTTGTGCAATTCCATAAAGCGTATTTCCCGGCATAACAGTATAGGTGTCATAACCTCTTAGCAGTCTGTCAAGAACAGCCCAGGTCACCGGCCCAATAATACCGTCTGCGGCTAATCCATTGTTTTGCTGAAATGCTATAACTGCTTGCTGAGTTCGGCTGCCAAACACTCCATCGACCTGGCCGACATTATAGCCTATAGTGTTTAGCAGACTCTGAACAAGCCTTACATCCGGCCCTCTCGAGCCTATTGACAGTGTTTGCATGAAAAAACCCTCCACCAAATGTTTTGTGCACTAAAAAGCTCACTACTTTGTTATATTATATTAATTATCGGACACAAATGTGTTTCCGACTTAAAGACACATTGAAATTTTACGCGGTTTGAGATACAATTTAAGGAATATAATGACTAATTTTTAACAAAGCCTTTGCGCATTTTTATGTTTACGCAAATGCTTAACAGAGAGAAATATGGAGAGTACAAGGGGCATGGAGAACATGGAAAAAATAGAAAACACGGGAAATATGAGCTACAAAGAGGCTCTCAGGCAGAATTCCAAGCTTCTGACCACATTGCTTGAGGTATCCAACCTTGTCTCTTCCACGAAGGAACTAAAACCCCTGCTTGAAGAAATCCTGGATAAGCTCAAAAAAATAATTGAATATGAAAATGCTAAAATATATATCATTAACAATAAAAAGCCTGTGGTCATAGCCCACAGGTCAGTTTTGACGCCGGGGAAAGAGGATACCTTTCCATTTCCCATAGACATAGAGCTTTTTCAGGATAAATCTCCTCGGGTCATTGATGATATTTTTTCAGAGGATGAAATAGCTGTCACCTTTAGGGAGAACATGAGCAGCTATTTGGATACCGTATTTAAGGGTGTCCACTCATGGATGGGCCTGCCTCTGGTATACAAGAACACCGTAATAGGCGTCCTTACGCTTGATAATCATGAGCCCGGCTACTATCAGCAGGATCATGTTGAGCTGGGAACTGCGTTTGCAAATCAGGCGGCTATTGAATATGAGAATGCAAAGCTATACAATGAGACCGTTAAAAGAGCGGATGAAATAAAAACCCTTTTTAGCATTCAGCAAGCCATAACCAGCCGTCTGGAATTGAACTCGGTACTCAAGCTCATAGCGGGAGAGGCAAGAAGGCTTTCAAATGCCAATTCTACTGCGGTTTTTTTGGTAGACGAGGATAATTTGGTGCTTTCAGTCTTGTCAGGGGTTAATGATAAAAACCTAATTGGCATTCAGATACCCATCCGTGGATCGGCTGTCGGTAGGAGCTTGCTGCAGCATGATACGGTAATACTGGATCGCTCCTCTTTTGATGACTCACCTGAGCTTGAGCTTATTGAGCTGACACAAATGCGTACATGTATTTGTGTGCCTCTTTTAGCCAGATCCAGGCCGGTCGGCGTCATAATAGCATTTAGCAGGGTTTTCGATGAGTTTGATTCTGAGGATGAGAGAGTATTCAGTATGTTTGCCCCGAGTGCAGTGATTGGCATAGAAAATGCAAGACTTTATGAGGAAGAAAAAAGAAGACTTCAGGAGAATGAACAGAGGAGATATGTAGCAGAAAGCTTGAGGGACATATTGGAGGTTCTCAATTCCAATCAGCCCCTTGAACAAATACTGAATTTTATTATCCGTGAAGCTGCCAGGCTGCTGCACGCAGATTTTGCTGCTCTTTTCAGACTAAATAGAGATAAAGAAACACTTTCGCTTCAGGCAGGCTATGGATTACCGAATCATATGAAGATGAATGTAACTGTTAGCGCAACCGAGGGCATATTGGGTAAATCCTTCATGGGGCGCAGACCGATTGTCAAGTCGGATATTTCAAAGGCTGTAGATATGGCTCATCTGAGTACTTTGACAAATAATCAGCTTGACTGGCTTGATACCAACTGCTGCGGATTAATGGCGGTGCCTCTTGTTTGCAAGGATGAGGTTTACGGCGGCATAGCACTTTATTTTAAAAAAGATGGCAAGCAGCTGGAGCAAAGCATTTCCAAAGAGGAGATCGGCTTGGCGATGACATTTGCCGATCAGGCGGCGTTGGCTATTGACAACACGCAGCTTCGTAAGCAGGCTTCGGACATGGCAGTTGCTGCTGAAAGAAACAGGCTGGCAAGAGATCTTCATGATTCTGTAACACAAACCTTATTTTCCGCGAGCCTGATTGCCGAGGTGATACCGAAGATATGGGAGAAAAATGAGCAGGAGGGCAGGAAAAGGCTTGAAGAACTCAGGCAACTGACACGCGGTGCTTTGGCAGAAATGAGGACCTTGCTTTTTGAATTAAAGCCTGCGGCACTTGTGGAAGCGCCATTGGAGGATTTGCTCAAGCAGCTGTCAGAAGCGATTACGGGACGTGCAAGGATACCTGTTGATTTGCAGGTTAAGGGTGCAGCTGTATTACCCTTAGAGATAAAAACAGCCTTTTACCGCATTGCTCAGGAGGCTTTGAACAATATAGCCAAGCATTCCAGAGCAACGAAGGCTATGATTGAGTTGAGGTCAAATGAAGAAGAGCAATTGGGAATTATTGTTGCCGGATTGAGCATTGTAGATGATGGAAGAGGGTTTGATCCCGAAAGTGTAACCTCCCAGCATTTAGGTATCGGCATCATGAAGGAACGAGCAGAGTCAACCGGTGCGAATCTGAAAATAATATCCAGGGTCGGTGAAGGCACCACCATTGAGGTTGAATGGGTAGGCGGTAAGCGTACTCAACTGAGATGATGGGTTATATTTGCGACTGTGTATGGAAATGAGGGATTGAAATGGAGAATGGAAAAATTAGAATCTTGATCGTAGATGACCATAACGTGGTTAAAAGCGGGCTGGGAGCATTTTTACAAGTCTTTGACGATTTTGAACTGGTGGGAGAGGCTTCAAATGGAAGGGAAGCGGTTGATGTATGCACAAGCCTTCAACCGGATGTTGTTTTGATGGACCTTGTAATGCCCGAAATGGATGGTGCTCAGGCCACAAAGCAGATACGGGAACGCTTCCCTCAAATACAGGTCATAGTACTGACCAGCTTCAAGGAAGATGATTTAGTCGAAAGCGCTATTGAGGCAGGGGCAATTGGGTATTTATTGAAGAATGCCACTGCAGACGAGCTTGCAGATGCGATTCGAGCTGCAAATATCGGATGTCCTACACTGGCTCCTGAAGCTACAAAGGTGTTGATTAAAGCAAGCGGGAGAAAGCATTCTCATGACTTTGAACTTACCCCAAGGGAAAAGGAAGTTCTCGGAATGTTAGTGGAGGGGCGCAGCAATCCTGAGATTGCGAAATTGCTCTTTCTGAGCACATCAACCGTTAAATTCCATGTGAGCAGCATCCTTTCTAAGCTGGGAGTGTCCAGCAGAACGGAGGCGGTAGCAGTCGCCATGCAAAAGAAGCTGATATAAGGCTTTTGCGATGTAACCTTAATATAATTTAGCTAGCGGAACTCAAAATATGTAACATCGCAAAATGCCCGACATAGAAGGGCGCGAATGCCCTGATGCTATTGATTTATCAAATGCTCTTAAGACCTCCGCCTCTATAGGCGGGGGATATCCCCCATGTGAAAAACATGTGGGGGTTTTTCATATGTTTAGCGGGCATGGATGCCGAATTTCCTGCAGGTTGCATGGGCGAGCAGCAAGAGCAGCTTGTGACCAGCCCCGCCCGCATTGTAGGGAGCCAAATCCAATACAGCCTGTCGGCGACGCAACGGCTGCATACATCTGCACCCCCATGCATGTTAAGCATATTCCCCATGTCTGCAAGCACATCCTTTATACCTGGCCAGTCGGGCAGGTAAAAAACTAAACCTGTGACCTGCCGGAAATCTGTCCTCTTGGCAGATGTAAACAGCCATGGGCAATTCTATAATTATATTGTAATAAGAAATCCGTCTTTCCAGATAGTTGTCTGGGATGCTCCGGAAATAAAATGGAGGTGTCAAGATGATAAATAAAACAGATCACGAATTGGTTGTGGAATGCCTCAATGGCAACAATGATGCCTTTTCTGAATTAGTATCAAGGTATAAAAGGCTGATCTATTCTGTCGCCTACAAATTCAGCAGAAACGACGAGGACGTGAATGATATGGCGCAGGATGCATTCATAAAGATTTACAAATCACTGTCAAAATATGATAGTCAGTACAAGTTCTCCACATGGAGCGTCAAGGTCACGACTAATATCTGCCTTGATCACGTCAGACGCAAAAAAATCAACTCGGTATCTCTTGATGAAATAGAGAACTTTGTTGGCAGTAGCAATTCACCGGAGGATCACTACCTCCGCAAAGAGCATTCCCAAATGGTGATGAGTGCAATTAACGAGCTTCCGGAGATATACAGAGAGCCAATCTTAATGTATCACCAGCAGGGAATGTCTTATAAGGAGATAGCAGAATTTCTTGATAAGCCTATGTCCATAATAAAGAACAGGCTTTTCAGAGCAAGACATGCATTACGAAAGGCTTTTGCGATGTAACTGTGCTGCGGAACTCAAAACATGTAACATCGCAAAATGCCCTACGAGAAAGCCTGGCCTAGTAAACGTACACCATGCGGCCTATTCTGGCCTTCAGCGGTTTTGACCAGAGCCATTTGTTTGTGGCACTGTCATCGAAGTAGTACAGCGCACCGTTGCTCGGATCGCTACCATTAAGAGCCTCCAGCGCTGCACTCCTGTCGCTCTGAGTTGCGGCTTGGTTGATCCAACCATTTTCAACCGGAGTGAACTGATAATAGCCGTTGCTGCTTACCTCGTAAATCACTGATGAAATGGTATTCGGAAACAAGTCACTCTTGACTCTGTTGACAACAACAGCGGCTACACCTACCTTCGCCGCATATGGCTGATCCTCGGCCTCTGCTCTTACAAGACGGGCCAACAGATCCAGCTCGGCATTAGTATATGAAATGACCGGTTTGCCCGTATTTGCGGGGACTAAATTTGATGATGAATTACTGCCTGAAGCTGCCGGTATATTCAATACCTGACCCGGGTAGATCATATCATCCCATTTATTGTTGGCCTTCCTGAGGGAAGCCAGTGAAATACTATGCTTTTGGGCTATTATGAATAGCGTATCACCGCTTTTTACCGTATAGGTATTGGCACGCACATATAGCTTCTGGCCGGGATAAATTGTTGTACCGGAAAGCTTGTTATCCGCTTTGACGGTGCTGGCCGAGCTGTTAAACAGAGTGCCGATTTTATACAGAGAGTCATTTTTCTGTACGGTATAGAAGGCAGCAAATGCGTAATTAGCAAACAGTATGCACGTTAACACAGTAACTGCCATTAGTACGACACTTTTTCTGAAAACTTTCATTTTTTTCCTCCTTTTGCCTTCGAGGTTAGTTATTGGATTTGGGTCGAGGAACCCAGCTCGTAATGAGCTTCACCCTTAGGGAATTTTGCGATGTCACAGGTTTCTAGTTACGCAGCACAATATATTGCACAGCTAAGCTTTATTAAGGTTACATCGCAAAAGCCTTCCTTAGAAATCGGCTGATAATACTTCGCCGAGATCGTTTGTTGCATCCCCCGTACTCCCTTCGGAGATTCGGCATTTATTTACCGAGTATTCTAACAAATGCCCGTCCGCATTTCCATGCTATATTTATGGTAACATAGGAATATGCTACAATAAGAGAGCAGAGGAAAAGCCGGCGGGGACACCCCCTTACAATTTTTTAGATAAGGCTTTTGTGATGTAACCTTAATCAAACTCAGCTAGCGGAACCCATAACATGAAGTATCGCAAAATGTCTATGGAGGTGAAAGGAATGTACGGATTGGTCCTGGAGGGTGGAGGAGGAAGAGGTGCCTATCAGATGGGAGCCTGTAAAGCAATAAAGGAAATGGATTTAGATATACACATGGTTGCGGGCACATCTGTCGGAGCATTGAACGGTGCTATGATAGTTCAGGACGATATTGATAGAGCCTATGATATTTGGCACAATTTGGAACCAAGCAGTGTTATTAAATTTCCAGGAAATGAACTGGAGCACTACCGGGGAAACAGCTTTAGCCCGGAGGCGCTAAAAGCATTTACAAAAAACCTGAGAACGGTCATTTCTGAAGGAGGCCTGAATGTGGAGCCCCTTGAAAAGATGGTGAAGGGCTTACTTGATGAGGATAAAATCCGGAAATCAGCAATTGGCTTTGGTGTAGTTACAGTAGATTTGACCGAAAGAAAAGCGGTAGAAATATATAAGGAAGACATTCCAAATGGTCAGCTGGCGGATTACGTTATTGCCAGTGCCAGTTTTCCGGCCTTTAAAAGAACAATTATTGATGGAAGGTCATTCATAGACGGAGCGCTATATAATGTTCTGCCCATAAACCTTGTAAGCAGTAAGGGATACAAGGATATTATTGTTTTGAGAACTTACGGAGTTGGAATGAAAAGGCACGTTAAGGAGAACGACCTCAATATTATTAGTATATCACCGTCTGAAAGGCTTAGCTCCACGATGGATTTTAGTAACAAGTCGGCCAGAAAAAATCTAAAAATGGGCTATGAGGATGCTGTAAAAGTACTTGAGAAGCTTTTGCAAAAAAGATAAGGGATTATTTGGAGCATATTATGAATATCACCGTTTCAGGGCATGATATAAAAACCTGAAAAAAAGACATGGAATGGTGATATTTTTTAATGGATTTTTTAATTGCGGTAACGTATGTAGTTTTGTTGAGCTTCATCATATATCTGCTGAAATTGCTCTCAATCCGCAAGGCGGATCGCTGTGTGCAAATGAAAGGCACAATGCTTTCGGCGGAAGAATTGCAAAAGCATGCAATAGAAATTGCCAGAAACCATCCGGTGAGGAAATCAGCGAAGAGTCTTAACTGGCTGGTGCGCAGGCTGAATGAGAATTATACCTTTACAATAAATGTTTATAAAGCGCTGAATATCGATATCAAGAGCTCCTTTCCTACAGCCCCGGCTGCAGAATGGCTACTGGATAATTTCTATATTATCGAAGAGCAGGTAAAGCTCATTAGGAGGAATCTGTCCAGGGGCGGGTATTCAAGGCTGCCTATATTGACGGAGGGTTATCTGAAGGGCTATCCGAGAGTTTATGCCATTGCGCTGGAAATGGTAGCCCACACCAATGGAAGCATTGATGACAAGACGATAACGTCATTTATTAAGGCATACCAATCTCAGGCACTGCTGTCTATGGGCGAGCTTTGGGCTATTCCGCTTATGCTGCGCATTGCCCTTATAGAAAGTATTCGCAATGTATGTGGAAGGATTCAAACATCCCGGATTGATTGGCACAAGGCAGAAGAGTTTATGCTTAGAATTGTGTCCCACAATGGGGATGAGCAGCAGATTGATTTAATGCTGAGCAGGCACTTTGATGAAAACAAAGAAATCACACCTTCGTTTGCGGAACACCTGATACAGGGGCTCAGAAAGCAGGGAAAAGGGTACTCTGAAGTGGCCGCACTGCTGGACAAGCGTCTTCGAAATAATTACAGCTCAATAAAAAAAATGACGGAAGCGGAGCACCTTATACAGGCGGAGATGCAGGTTGCGATAGGTGATTCGATTACGGGGCTTAGGCTTATATCTGACCTGGACTGGTCTGAGATTTTTGAAATACTCAGCAGTGCAGAGCAAATACTAAGAAAGGATCCCAATGGCATTTATGGGTTAATGGATTTTGAAACCCGTGATTTTTACAGACATGAGGTGGAGAAGCTGGCGAGAGCCTACAAGGTATCGGAAATCCATGTAGCTCATATAGCTGTAGAATGTGCAAACAACAGTGAAGGTGAAGCACCGCAGAATCATGTGGGATACTATCTGGCCGGTAAAGGACGTAAGACGCTGCTGAACACTCTTGATAAATCTGCCGGAAGGCGTTCGGACTTTTCTCTGGCTTCATTCAAGAAGCCAAAGAGGCTATATGTATTCATAGCATTGTTTTTGACAGTATTTCTGGTGTCCTATTTTGTTTATTATGCATCAACACATGCCAATACCTATTCGATTGTATTGTCGGTACTATTGTCCGTAATCACGGCATTGCTTGCAATTATTCCCTGTAGTGAATTTGCTATTAGCACAACCAACACCATTATTAGTCATGTTTTTACCCCAACCCTGCTACCGAAGCTGGAGCTGAAAAGCGGTATACCGGAGGAGCTGGCTACATTTGTTATAGTCCCAACGCTCCTGACAAGCACAAATAGGGCGGCAGATTTAATTGGCCAGCTGGAGGTGTATTATCTTGCCAACCGTGAAGATAATCTGTTTTTCGCTTTGGTGGGTGATTTCCGAGATGCACCTGCTCAAGAGCAGGAGAAGGACGAAGCAATAGTAAAGACAGCACTGGAGGGGATTGCAGAGTTGAACCGCAAATATTCAGCAGATGGTCCGAGTGTTTTTTACTATATGCACCGTAAGAGGACATTTAACGCTTCTCAAGACAGATGGATGGGTTGGGAGAGGAAAAGAGGGGCTATTGTTGAGTTTAACAAATTGCTTAGAGGAGAGACCAATACAGGCTTCACTATATGCAGTGATGAGCTCTCCACACTGCCGGCCATTCGTTACGTCATTACGCTGGATGCAGACACAAACCTGCCCATGGGAGCTGCAAGGAGGTTGATTGGAACAATAGCTCATCCTTTAAACAGAGCATCCCATGGCAAGGAAGACGGTGTGGTTAGGGAAGGCTACGGGCTGATACAGCCAAGAATCTGCGTAAGCATATCTGCTTCAAACCGCTCGCACTTTACCAGGATATTTGCCGGTCAAGGTGGCCTTGATCCCTATACCACAGCTGTTTCGAATATTTACCAGGATATATTTGATGAGGGCATATTTACAGGAAAAGGGATATATGAAATTGATGTTTTCACAAATGTGCTGGAGGGGAGAATCCCGGATAATACCGTACTCAGCCACGATTTGATTGAAGGTTGCTATCTGAGAACCGGACTGGCCAGCGATATTGAGCTTGTGGACGGTTATCCTGCCGGTTACAGTAGCTATGCGGCCAGGCAGCACAGATGGACAAGGGGAGATTGGCAGCTCTTGCCGTGGTTAGGAGGAACAGTAAGAAACAGGGAGGGAGAAAAGGTTAGCAATATCCTTTCCGGCTTATCAAAGTGGAAGATAATCGACAACCTCAGAAGAAGCCTTCTAGCGCCATCTGTTCTTGCGCTCATTCTTGCCGGCATCACCTTCCTGCCGGGAAATGCTCTGGTCTGGATTGGCTTTGCACTACTTGTAACCTTTTCACCGCTGACCTCAGGCGTTTTGAATGCACTGTTAACAGGGAACATAAGGTTTTTAAGCAGCAAAACCAGTTCAACGGCAGTTACCGGCATTAAGGCCGCAATATACCAATCGGTACTGCTTTTTATGCTGATTCCTCATCAATCAAGGATAATGCTGGATGCTGTGATTCGTACAGTATACAGGGTGTACTGTTCCCATAAAAACATGCTTGAATGGGTCACTGCGGCAGATGTGGAGGCTAGCGCTAAAAACAGTGTCGGCAGCTATTTCAGGATGATGTGGGTTGCTGTTCCCGCAGCTGCAGTTGTACTTTTAGGAGCGGCTCTGTGGTCTTATGCTGCCATTATTCCTGCATGCCTAATCGCCTTGTTATGGCTGCTGTCCCCATGGTTAGCTCAATATATAAGCAAGCCTGTTGCTAAAAAAAAGCATAGGCTGACTCAAAACGACTTCGATATGCTAAGAAGATTATCGAGGAAGACCTGGAGGTATTTTGAAGACCTGGCAGGGGAAGATGATAATTACCTTCCTCCTGACAATTATCAAGAGGATCCGCCAAGAGGTGCCGCACACAGAACATCGCCCACTAACATCGGACTAATGCTTCTTTCTGTGCTTTCCGCCTGTGATATGGGCTACATTGGATGTAAAGGCATGGCTGAAAGCTTGGACCGAATAATCGGAACAGTGGAAGGAATGGAAAAATGGAAGGGACATCTTTTCAACTGGTACAACACTTCCACGTTGGAAACGCTGAGGCCAAGATACGTATCGACTGTAGACAGTGGAAACTTCGTAGGGTACATGATAGTAGTGAGGGAGGGGCTGAAGGAGTACCTGAAGAAGAAAAGACCAATGCCTTCAATGGCAATTGGCATTAAGGATACATTTGAGCTTGTGTGTGAAGAAGAAAAGAAAAAAATTGATCAGGGCCTGTGTCAGGCATTGCTTGAGTTATCAGCAAATGAACAGATGGATCCGACCGGTTGGGTGTTTGTTCTAAAAGAAATAGATGAATGGCTGAAAAAGGAATCTCTTGATCAGGCAGGAAACGACAACAGCGGCGGATGGTGTTCAAAGCTAAATGAGATGGTTCAAAGCTTTACAAACGAATTGTTTTTGTTTTATCCCTTCTTGGAGCAACCTGACTCGAATAATATATCGGAGGAGCAGAGTAAGGGATTATTAATGGAGTTGAGCAGTCCGGGCACGCCCATGGAATTGCTTCAACGCTACCGGAAGGCAACAGCCCTTATGGAAGAAACGCAAAATGCGGGTAAAGCCTCTGCTTTGTTGAGTATGCTCAGGCAGGCCGAAAAAAACATAGAGGCCGAAATCTATGAGTACAATAACCTGATTGAAAGGATTTCCGCGCTTATCGACGAAACAAAATTCTCACCCTTGTTTAACCATAAGCGATTGCTTTTTTTCACCGGATATAATGCGGAAGACGAGCATTTGAGCAAGTCTTGCTATGATCTGCTTGCCTCCGAGGCAAGACAGGCCAGCTACATCGCCATAGCCAGGGGAGAGGTAGATCGCAGGCACTGGCTGCGTTTGGGCAGGAAGCTCACTGCAGCAGAGGGAGGAAAGGGGTTAGTATCCTGGACAGGAACAATGTTTGAATATCTGATGCCCCCTCTAATCATGCGTAACTATGAAAACACTATATTTGACGAAACCTATTCCTTTGTGGTCAGGGTGCAAAAAAAATACGGAAAACAACGTCATATTCCATGGGGCATTTCGGAGTCCGGGTACAGTGCTTTGGACTTCAACCTGAATTATCAGTATAAGGCCTTCGGCGTACCGGAGCTTGGGTTGAAGAGAGGGCTTGCGAACGATATGGTGACAGCGCCATATGCATCGGTACTTGCGTTGGGAGTGGATGCCGCCTCGACGGTTGAGAATCTTAAAGAGCTGTCCTGTTTGGGAATGGATGGAAAGTGGGGATACTACGAAGCAATTGACTTCACACCCTCCAGACTTGCAAAGGGTGTTAGTTATCATATAGTAAAAAGCTTTATGGCTCATCATCAGGGCATGTGTATGGCCGCATTAAACAATTTCTTCCACGAAAACGTTTTGCGCGAACGCTTTCATGGGGATCCTGTTATTCAATCTGCAGAGCTGATGCTACAGGAGAAAATCCCGGACAGAGTGCTTTATACAAAGGAATTCAAGGACGACAGCCCCATTCACAGCAAAAGAAGCGATCAGTTGGACGGTGTAGCTGTCAGAACCTTTGGTTTGCCCAAAATTGTCCCTCCTAATGTGCATATCCTTTCGAACGGGTTTTATTCTGTAATGCTTACAGATGGTGGTTCAGGCTACAGCATGAACGGGGATGTGGCAGTAACGCGCTGGACAGGTGATAGCTTCGAAAAGGGCGGCTTCTATGTATTCGTTCAAAACATAAATTCAAATACTGCCTGGCCGGCCACATATGACCCTACAGGCGTTCAGCCGGATAAATATAAGGTCAAATTTTCTCCGGATAAAGCTGAATTTTTTAGGAGAGACGGAAATCTGGAATCGCATCTGGAGGTTGCCGTATCACCTGAGGATAATGCGGAAATCAGAAGGATATCCATAACAAACCATAGCGATCATGTAAGAGTTGCGGAGATTACCAGTTATTTTGAACCGGTGCTTGCACCCAGGCATGAGGATGCTTCCCACCCCGCTTTCAGTAAGCTGTTTGTAGAAGTTGAGTATGTTGAGGAGCAAATGTGTCTGATTGCTGCGCGCAGACAAAGAAATGAGGAGCAAAAGCCGCTATGGTTAGTGCATACAATGGCGGTGGAGACGGGATTGTCAAACACGGATTTGCTTATAGGGGATATGCAATACGAGACAGGGCGGATGAAGTTCATCGGCAGGAACCGTGACATTTCAAATCCTGAGGCACTGGAGCCGGATCAGCCACTGAGTAACGGAACTGTGGGTTCTGCCCCGGATCCGGTTATTAGTCTTCGCAGACGCGTAAAAATTGAGCCGGGAAATACGATAAAGGCCGTGTATACCGTTGGTGTGGCCCAGACAAGAAAACTGGCTCTTGAGCTTGCCGAAAAGTACAACGACTACAGAAGCTCTGAGAGAGTTTTCGAGCTTGCATGGACAAGGAGTCAGGTAGAAAACAGGTATCTTGGATTGGAAAGCAGCGAAGTGGAGTTCTATCTGGAGCTTATACCGTTGATTTTATACAATAATAGTTTTAAAAGGGAATATGCTCGATATATACGTAATAACACCTACGCCCAGCATGATCTTTGGACTTTTGGAATATCAGGGGATCTGCCCATTATGCTTGTTGAGGTCAACGATATTGAAGATATGGATATGGTGCAATGGGCTATAAAGGCGCATGAGTATTGGCAGATGAAAGGGCTGAGAATAGATCTGATAATGTTGATGAACAAAAAGGAAGGCTATTCACAGCCCCTGAGCGACCAGATCAGAAATGCTGTTTCCGCAAGTCATGCAAGAGAGCTTGTAAATAAATATTCGGGAGTGTTTATCATAAATTCGGCGGAAATGGATCCGTTGCATATAGCGCTATTTTTTACAGTAGCAAGAATTGTCGTAAAGGACAGTGTTGATGCATTCAAGAGTATTGTCAGGCAGTTGAGAGCACCCGGCGAAACAGCTGCGAAAGCGCCTAAACCCGGCAGGCAGAAAATAGAGCCCTCGATTGAAGTACATCAGCCGGAATGTGAAAGAAAGCTGCTCTTCTCCAACGGCATAGGAGGTTTTTCAGAAGACGGAAGGGAGTATATAACCTGTATTGATGAAGGCCGCCGTACACCGACGCCCTGGTCAAACATAATCGCCAATAAGAGATTTGGCTTCCTTGTTACAGAAAGTGGCGGTGGCTACACCTGGGCTGAAAATAGCCGTGAATTCAAGCTGACGCCTTGGGCTAACGATCCAGTAACTGACCGTCAGGGGGAGGTTCTATATATTACGGATACGCAGCAGGGATGCCACTGGAGTCTGACACCAATGCCTGCAAGCGATAATAAACCCTATACGGTAAGGCACGGGCAAGGGTACAGCGTCTTTGAACACAGTAGTTTTGGGCTGAAGCAGACCTTAACCATGTTTGTTGCAATGGAGCAGCCGGTAAAAATTTGCCTAATTTCTATAGCAAATAACACAGGAAGAAAAAGAAGCCTGGCAGTTACATATTATGTAAAGCCGGTGTTGGGAGTGAACGGGGACGGAACCTCTCCCTATATTGTGACATGGCGGAATGAAAATGATATTGTGTTTGCTGAAAACAAATTTACAAAGGATTTCAGAGGGCGCATTGCCTTTTTAGCAACAAGTCTACAGGATTCTTCATTTTGCTGTGATAGAGCCTCATTTATCGGTCAGAACGGTAGCCTTTCAATGCCCAGCGGCCTAATAGGAGACAGCCTGCCTAATCTGGCAGGTGGCGGACTTGATCCCTGTATGTCAATCATGGGGAAAATTGATATAGAGCCGGAGAAGGAAGTAAAAATAGTCTTTTTGCTTGGTAGTACACAAGACACACAGGAGGCATCAGAGCTTGCCGCAAGCTTCATTGATCCGAAAAGGGCAGCCGACGAACTGGACAAGGCTAAAAGCTATTGGCGCAAAAAGTTGCGAGCCATACAAATCCGTACACCCGATGATTCCTTTGATGTGATGATGAACGGATGGCTAATGTATCAGACAGTGGCATGTAGAATGTGGGCAAGATCCGCCTACTATCAGGCAGGCGGCGCATACGGCTTTAGGGATCAGCTTCAGGATAGCATGTCCCTTCTAAATACATGGCCTGAAATGACCAGAACGCAGATATTACTACATGCATCGCGTCAGTTCATAGAGGGCGATGTGCAGCACTGGTGGCATGAGCAGGGAGGCAAGGGCATTCGCACAAGGTATTCGGATGATCTGCTCTGGCTTGCCTTTGTGACCTGCGAGTATATTGAAAAGACAGATGACACATCCGTTTTGACTGAAGATGTGCCCTTCCTTAGGGGTAGTATTTTGGAGGATGGCGAGGATGAGAAATATGAAGAACCAATAGATGCCGGGATATCGGCTACCCTTTACGAGCACTGTGCTTTGGCTATCGACAGATCGCTAAGAACCGGTCCTCACGGCTTGCCTCTTATGGGAAGCGGTGACTGGAATGACGGAATGAATACTGTCGGTAATAAGGGCAGGGGTGAAAGCGTCTGGCTCGGATGGTTCCTGGTAACCATACTCAAAAAATTCATCCCGCTTTGTAATGTGATGAAGGATACTGACAGGGCGCAGTTATATAGTGATGCATTGGAGAAATTGACACAGAGCATAGAGAAGGAAGCGTGGGACGGCAGCTGGTACAGGAGGGCTTATTTTGATGATGGCAGTCCTCTTGGCTCGGTGCTTAACTCAGAATGTATGATTGATTCAATTTCCCAATCCTGGTCGGTTATTTCCCGTGCTGCAAAGCCTCAGCGTATGCTTGAAGCAATGTCTGCTGTTGAAAAGTATCTGGTGGACAGCAATGAGGGCATTATAAAGCTGCTGGCACCTCCATTTAATAAAGGAGAGCTCCAGCCCGGATACATCAAAGGCTATGTGCCCGGGGTCAGAGAAAATGGCGGGCAATACACCCATGCGGCCACCTGGGTGGTATTGGCATTTGCGATGCTTGGAATAGGGGACAAGGCAATTGAGCTGTTTCATATGCTTAATCCAATTAACCATACCAGGACAGGTATTGAATATTCCAGATACAAGACGGAACCTTATGTCATAGCAGCGGATGTATACGCTGTACATCCACATATGGGACGTGGTGGCTGGACATGGTATACCGGTGCGGCAGGTTGGCTTTATAAGGTCGGACTGGAGTATCTTATGGGCTTTGTGAAAAAAGGGAATAGGCTATACATCAATCCATGTATACCTAAAAGCTGGACCAGCTTTGAGATAGAATACAATACCGGGGAAGCTGTCTACAGAATAGAAATAAGAAACCCGGACAGGCTGACAGCTGGAGTTTCCAGCATTACTATAGATGGCAAGCCTTGCCGGGAGGGCTATATTACCCTGAGTGAGCAAGGAACGCATAGGGTTGAGGTGATAATGGGGACACCATTCACGTCTACTTAAGGCTTTTACCCACTTAAGGCAAAAGTCCTGCTTAGAAGCTCTGGAATCCATATTCCCTGAATTATAGAAATAAAAAGGATATTATGTTGAAAATTTGAAGCTTATGATGTATAATAATTGTGTTAGCGGCAATTACGAAAATTTTATGAGAAAGTGTTTAGTTTCAGGCTTATCCCGGTTGTTAGGTGTTAAGGCAATTCGGATTTCAGTATTGTTTTTGGAATCTCAAGTCAATAGGCAGCCTTCTTAGCTGCCGGAGGGGGTGAAAGCCTTGAAAGGCAAGAAGCACAGGCGTTGTAAAAAGGATATCAATAGACTGCGAAATGAGCTGCACAAACTAATTGAATCAGACAATCTAACAAGTAGTATTGTTCAGCAAAAAAGTCAGGAGCTTGACAAGCTGATCACTCTTTATTTTTGCCAAAAAGAAAAAACCTGAGAGGCAAATCAGGAAGGTGATTATGTAATATGGTAGGGATTTTTCACTTACAGTATTTCTTGAATGTACTGGCATTCAGGGATGATTTGTGGTAGCATGAAAAAGTCGGTATTCTTCGGAAACCGTACAAAAATAATAATTTATTACGACTTATATCCTTCGGGAATAAGAGCGGGAGGTTGATTGTATTGGAAAAAACTGTTGGAAAGAGAAAGTTTGGAACAAGGCAAATTGCTGTGATTGGTATGCTGTCTGCGGTGACGATTGTACTGGGATCTACCGGTTTGGGGTTTATACCGCTTCCTATGGCGAAAGCGACTATCATGCAGATACCCGTTATTATTGGCGCTATTTTGGAGGGGCCTATTGTGGGCGCCGCTATCGGGCTGATCTTCGGGATATTCAGCATTATCCAAAACATTACAAACCCTACATCGGTACTGTGGTTTGCATTTATTAATCCTCTGGTATCCGTGCTTCCGCGGATGCTAATCGGAATTGCGACCTATTACAGCTACCGAGCTCCTTTTGTGAAGAATGAAATTGCAAAAACAGGTATCGGTGCGGCTGTAGGCTCACTTACAAATACGGTTGGCGTTTTGGGGATGATTTATATTGTTTACGCCGCCGAGTATGCCGAGAAGATGGGCATTGAACGGAGCGCTGCGGCAGGTGCCATATTCGGAGTTGCTGTTACAAACGGTATTATAGAAGCAATTGTTGCGGTTATTATTACGGTACCAATCGTCATGGCTGTAAGAAAAATAGTAAAGAAACAATGATGATACCAGCCAAAGAAGCATAGGCCGGGAAAAACAATGCAAATGAATAATTGATAGAAAAGCCCTAAGGAGATCATTAATGGACAAAAAAATTAAGATGAATGCGCCTATTGTTGAGATGGATGGCGACGAGATGACCAGGATTATTTGGAAGCTTATCAAAGACATATTGCTTGAACCCTATCTGGAGTTAAATACGGAATACTACGATCTGGGTCTGAAGCACAGAGACGATACCGAGGATCAGGTTACATTGGATGCCGCGGCTGCCACAAAGAAGCACGGTGTGGCTGTAAAATGTGCAACCATTACGCCGAATGCTCAGAGGGTTGAAGAATATGGACTGAAACAGATGTGGAAGAGCCCGAACGGTACCATCAGGGCGATTTTGGACGGGACAGTCTTTAGAGCTCCTATTGTCATAAACAGCATTAAACCCTCTGTGTCCACATGGAAGAAGCCAATTGCAATAGCAAGACATGCCTATGGTGATATTTACAAGAATGTAGAATACCGTGTAGAGAATGCGGGTAAGGCAGAGCTCGTTTTTACAGGTCAGGATGGGAAGCAAGTAAAGCAGACGATATTTGATTTTGAAGGCCCGGGGGTACTAATGGGAATGCACAATACAGACAGCTCCATAAGAAGCTTTGCTAAATCCTGTTTTAATTATGCGCTGGATGTGAAGCAGGATCTGTGGTTTTCCACAAAGGATACGATTTCTAAAAAATATGACCATACCTTTAAGGACATTTTTCAGGAAATATATGATCTGGAGTACAAGGAGAAGTTTGAGCAGGCCGGGATAGAGTACTTTTATACACTTATCGACGATGCCGTTGCCAGGGTAATCCGCTCAGAAGGCGGCATTGTGTGGGCATGCAAGAATTATGACGGCGATGTCATGTCCGACATGATTGCTACGGCATTCGGAAGTCTTGCAATGATGACCTCTGTTTTAGTGTCGCCGGAAGGATACTATGAGTATGAGGCCGCTCACGGAACTGTTACAAGGCATTATTATCGGCATGTGAATGGCGAGGAGACCTCAACAAATTCCATGGCTACGATTTTTGCCTGGACAGGGGCACTGGCGAAAAGAGGAGAGATGGACGGAAATGCTGCACTGGTGGATTTTGCTGAGACATTGGAAAAGGCCTCCATCAGGACAATTGAAGAGGGAGTTATGACTAAGGATCTGGCTGCCCTGTCCAATGCTACGGATAAAACAGTTGTGAATACTGAAGGTTTTCTCAGGGAGGTCAGTAAGCGCCTGGATTCAATGCTCGGTGAATGAGGGTAGGAGTTGATTGTCCATGCTGCAGATGGCAGGTGCAATAGCCGCGGAAATGCTGGATGCATTATTTGGGAACTTTATATTTCTGTTTTTATATGTTTTAGTAATTATATACATAAGGGCTCAATATCAAAAGTATTCCGAGCTGCAAAGCGCTGTCTATGGAAAACCGGGAAAAAGCATCAGGGAGATTGCGGAGCAGATTATTCTTTCCGGGCTGATAGCAGGCTTTGCGGCAAGCTTTTTGACCGTAGCGGCAGGGGTTACCATTGAGGCTGATACGACAAAGTATTTGCTATATATTATGTGCCTGCTGCTGATCATTGATTTAAGGCTTGTGTGCATTTCATATGCTGCAGGGATTCTGGCAGCGGTCAGTCTGATATTTGGAAGGCCACAAATTAGCATTCCTTCTCTGCTATGCCTTGTTGCTGTTCTTCAGGTGACTGAAGGCTTCCTGATCTGGTTGAATAAAAAGGGCGGATGCGTCCCCGTGTTTATAAAACACAAGGATGAAATAGCAGGGGCATATCTAATTAGAAGATTCTGGATGGTGCCTATTGTCTTTTTCACCTATCTTATGCAGCCGGGTATTGTTCTGCTGGATTTTGCTGACGGACTGCCTATGTTTTTTAAATCACCCTCATTTCAGGGCGGAGTATTGGCGTTAGGGATGGATTGCTTTGCAGCCATACTATGCCATACCGATATTACTATAACTAAGCATCCTGAAAAGAAGTCGATTCAGGCTGCAAGGATGACCTTTGGCTATAGCATTGTACTGCTGATGATTGCATTTGCTTCAATTGATATTATTTGGATGAGATATATCGGCGTTGCATTCTGCGTACTTGGGCATGAGGCTATCTACTTTTATTCCCGCTACTCTGAAAAGGCGGGTATGCCGATTTACAGTGCTGTGAGAAGAGGTCTTCGGATTATGGATATTCTTCCCGGGAGCCATGCGGAGCTTATGGGTTTGGAGCGGGGGGATATCATTCTGAGCATAAATAAAAATGATATTCAGACAGATGAGGGTGTAAGTGAAGCTTTGCAGGAGTTTCCTTGCTATACGTGGATTCGAGTCATCGGATGGGATCAAAAGGAAAGGACGGTTGAGTATAGATGCTTCCCCGGCGGATATAATACACTGGGTATTATTTCTGTTCCGAGAGAAAAGGAGGTTACATATAAAACCGAATACTTTGAGCGTATCAGCATCCTTCAGAACATTGTGAACAGGTTTAGAGGGGCCGACAAAATGATATGAAAAGGGGTCATATTATGGATCAATTTAACGTCGATTCACTTTATATTGCAGCTCGTAAGCTTGGGTTGAGGGAGTACTCCAAAAACATTTCAAAGGGTCAAACAGGGTATCTGCCTTTCTTGGATGGTGTCTTAAAAAATATAGAGATTGTTTATGAGACAGATCTGGGTATTGTTGACCTGCCTCTTAAAAAAATAGTTGGAACCTATACATATGGCAGAAGCAGATCCTTTGCAGGTAATTATATGCCGCTTCTTTCTATTGGGAGCGAATTTGCTCGAAAATGGGTGACCCTTTGCAAGGCACACCTTGATGAAGGGATACGCGATCCCATTAAGGTCTATGAATACCTAAACTGGTTCTATGTAGTTGAGGGAAACAAGAGAGTCAGTGTGCTCAAATTTTATGATGCTTATTCTATTGCCGGTACTGTGACCAGAATGGTTCCAAAGAGGGATGAAAGCGACATCAATATTTCTATATATTATGAATTTATGGATTTCTATAAAAAAACAGGGATCAACGTGATTTGGTTTACAAAAAGAAATTCATTTAATATTCTTTCGGGATATCTTGACAATTTTGCTCCGGATGACAACCTGATGGACACAAATAAATATAGATACTTTACAAATTCCGTATACCTGCCTTTCCGCAAGGTATATCTGGAGCTTGGCGGACAGAAGCTGCCCATAACTACAGGGGATGCATTTCTGCAATACATTACAGTTTATGGCATGCCAAACAGCATAGATGAACAGTCACTAATGTCCGGACTCAGCGGGTTTATTATTGAGCTGGAGCAATTGAGCAGCAACGAAAGGACTCAAATTCAAACCGGCCCCATCGATACAGGTGAGAACCTTATTACTACTCTTACAACCTTTGTCAGGCCAAGGAAGCCAATCAAGGTTGCATTTGTATATGCGAAGGATGTGAACACATCCAGCTGGACATATTCTCAGGAGATGGGCAGAGTTCATGTAAGCAAGGTGTTCGGTGAAACTATAAATACGTCCTTCGTGGATAATGTACCGGAGACTTTGGAGGCTTACGGTACTTTGAAAAAGCTTGCTGAGGATGGAAATGATGTCGTGTTTGCGACCACTCCCGCCTTTATCAATGCAACGTTGAAGGCTGCCTTGGAGTTCCCCGAAACAAAATTCCTGAATTGCTCTGAGACTCACTCATTTAAGCATGTAGATACCTATTATGGCAGAATCTATGAGCCAAGATTTTTGGCCGGTATTGCTGCCGGAGCGGTCACGAAATCCAATGTGCTCGGGTATGTTGGCACTTATCCTATCCCGGGTGTGATTAATGGCATTAATTCCTTTGCCCTTGGAGCCGGAATGGTCAACCCTGATGTTACTGTAAAGGTGGAATGGCTTAACAGCTGGGATAATATACAGCAGGCAAATAGGGCGAGGGAGGCTCTGGCCGGACAGGGGGCAGACATTATCTCACATCACGACACACTGCTAAACAGAGAGGTTTCAAGCGAATACGGGGTATACACTCTCAGCAGCACCGACGATGAACGCGGAAGTGCGGGCGAATATATTGCTGCTCCTGTCTGGAACTGGGGTATATTTTACGAGAAAATCCTTCGAAATCTGATGAACGCGCCACGCAGAGCTTTCAATCCGGGGCAGAGGATGATTAATTTTTGGTGGGGGATGGACTCCGGGATAGTGGATTTCTTCTATTCGAGAAGATTAGTTCCCGCGGAAACACAAAAGCTACTGGACTTTCTGAAAAATATGATCATTAACGGAAGCTTTTCGCCCTTTGCAGGACCGATTTATAGTCAGGACGGCAAGTTGATGGTGAAAAAAGGCGAGTTTGCTACTCGTGATCAGATTATTGGTATGGAATGGTTTGTGAATGTTATTGACAGCCAATTGCCTCATATGGATCAGAATTCACAATCTATTATATGGTAACCATATGCGTTGACTATGGTTGTATCCTTGTACTGCATGGTTCTTGGCAAAAACCCGTAATTCATATGCTGATGCCCATGAAAGAAATACCTGGGCGAATGCTTGTCCAATAAATTGACGAAGCTTTGAAAGCCACGGTGGGCAAGGTCTTCCCCGTCTCCGAGACCCAGGGCGGGTGCATGGGTGAGAAGAATGTCAAATCCATCGTTTTTATGTATACAACGCTTAAGCTTCCGAATTCTTTTTTCCATCTCTTTTTCTGTATACTGAAAGGGTTGGTTGCTGTAATTCATACTGCCGCCGAGCCCCAAGATTCTAATGCCCTTATGGGTAATTATTGTATCATCTGCTGAAACACACCCTTCAGGCGGATGAGTGATAAACCTTTTGTTGTGATTGCCGGGCACATAAAAAAGTGGGACGTGGATCATTGTAACCAAAAAGGAGAGATACTCAGCTTTCAAATCACCGCAGGACAAAACCAGGTCAACGTCCTTGAAACGCTCACGATCAAAATAATCCCAAATATATGGTTCTTCCTTATCGGAAACCAGCAATATTTTCATTTTCATAGTTACATATTATACTTAATTACGCGATAATAAACAACCGGGCAATGTGATTTCATGATATAATAACCTCACACAACAGATGCATTTTAAGGAGGAGCGACAGGTGAAAACGAGCATAAAGCAACTATTCAGACAAACAGACCAATACCTTGGCGAGCAGATTGAGCTGGCTGGGTGGGTTAGAACTATCAGGGATTCCAAGACCTTTGGTTTTATTGAATTGAACGATGGCTCATTTTTCAAAAATCTTCAAATTGTTTTTGAGGATGGAGCTATTGACAATTTCAAGGAAATAGCAAAGCTGCCCCAGGGTTCCTCTATAAAAGTCCGGGGAGAGCTCGTGGCGACGCCGGGTGCCAAGCAGCCCTTTGAAATTAAGGCTTCCGTCATCGAAGTGGAGGGCTTATGCGCGTCGGATTATCCTTTGCAGAAAAAACGCCATTCCTTTGAATTTCTACGCACCATTGCCCACCTGAGACCGAGAACAAATACCTTTTCCGCTGTGTTCAGACTCAGAAGTGCTCTATCCTTCGCAATTCACAGGTTTTTTCAGGAAAAGGGCTTTGTTTATGTGCAGACCCCAATCATTACCGGAAGCGACTGTGAAGGCGCGGGGGAAATGTTTCAGGTAACAACGCTGGATCTTGATAATCTGCCGAGAAATGAGAAGGGGAGCATTGATTACAGTGAAGATTTTTTCGGGAAGCAGACAAGTCTTACGGTGAGCGGACAGCTTTCTGCAGAAGCCTATTGCATGGCGTTCGGTAAGGTTTACACATTTGGGCCTACCTTCCGCGCGGAAAACTCAAATACGGCAAGACATGCTGCAGAGTTTTGGATGATTGAGCCTGAAATTGCATTTGCAGGGCTTAAAGAGGATATGGAGCTCGCTGAAGAAATGATGAAGTACTTAATTCAGTATTGCCTGGGAAACGTACCGGAGGAGCTGGAATTTTTTAACAGGCTTATTGATAATACGCTACTGGACAGACTTAATAATTTGCTGAAGTCAAAATTCGAACATGTCACTTATACGCAGGCGGTTGAACTTCTGGAAAAGGAGAATTCCAGCTTCGAGTATCCCGTTAAATGGGGGGGTGATCTTCAAACGGAGCATGAAAGATTTTTAACGGAAAGAATATTTAAGAAACCGGTATTTGTCACGGATTACCCGAAGGATATAAAGGCATTCTATATGAGACTGAACGATGACGGTAAGACAGTGGCGGCTATGGATCTTTTAGTACCGGGCGTCGGTGAGATAATAGGGGGAAGTCAGAGGGAAAATCGGCTGGAAATGCTTGTCGATCGCATAGAGGAAATGGGTCTCTCGCCGGAGGATTATCAGTGGTATATGGATTTACGCAAATACGGGGGCACGGAGCACGCAGGTTTCGGGCTTGGCTTTGAAAGAGCCGTGATGTATCTGAGTGGCATGACAAATATCAGGGATGTTATTCCATTCCCGAGAACTACAAAATCGGCAGAGTTTTAGAAGTTTTAGAAATAAAGAAAGATCGGAGGATGTTTATATGAGTGAGCAGGTGAAGGAGCAGGTCAGAGAGGATAGAATCAAGATTTCCGAGGAAGTAATAGCAACGATTGCAGGAATTGCAGCGTCGGAAAACGAAAATGTCGCATCAATGGGTGGCGGTTTCGTGGATGGCATTGCGGGAATGCTCGGCAGAAAGACACCCGGAAAAGGGATAAAGGTGGAGATGAAGGAAGACCAGGTCAATATCGATTTGTCTGTTGTCATGCAGTACGGCTGCAAAATCCATGAGGTTGCCCGTGAGATGCAAAATAGAGTTCGCGAGACAGTAGAGGATATGACCGGGCTTAAGGTTCTTAGCATCAATGTAAGCGTGCTTGGGATCAGCCTGAATAAAGAGGCAGTAAAGCTGGAAGTGCTGGACGAGTTGCTTCCTCCGGAGCCGCAGAAACAAAAGACCGAATAGGGCAACATGACTGCTTTGATGGACATGACAGGCATTTTTTGATTTCGTTTACCGGAGGCGGTAAGCCGGTGCAGGCATATTATGTTCAATAATAGTGTGCCCCCGGCCTTGCCGCTTTTATTTTTGAAAACTATTAGACATTATTGAAAAGCATACGTATTATCTTGTGTAAACACATTAACAATAAGAATGGATATATGAGAATAGAAGGAGCAAAAAGATATGGAAAGATTGCGTCGGTCAAAAACAAACAAGGTTGTTTTTGGTGTGTGTGGTGGATTATCCGAGTACCTGCACATTGATGTTACTATTATCAGGATTATATGCATCGTTGCCTTTTTCATGGGAGCGGGTATTCCTCTATACATTGTAGCCGCGATTATAATGCCTGAGGACAAAGGTTATAAGCCGGATCCGGATCAGTGGAAGACCGAATCCACCGGCTACTCTGATTCGTATAGGAGCAGCGCGGCAGGTACAGCCGGGAGAGATTCAAACGCGGACTTTGAAGCTCAATTCAAAAAGGATGCCGATGAATGGGATGACGATCCGCCGGCAAGGAGTAATCCGGTGAAAAACAGGCTCACAATCGGAGTAATCCTATTAGGGCTTGGTATATTAATCCTGGGCAAGCAGTTTATGCCGGGGCTGTTCAATACTAAAATCATGGTGCCATTAGTGCTGATAGCGATTGGCGGAGCGATCGTTTACCGTGGGAAGAGGTAGTGGGCATATGCGGGCAATGGGGGTGCCATGAAATCACAGCTGGATTTAAAACACGCAATATATTCATTAAGAGCACATTATTCTACAATTTGGAGCAGTACTTCTGACGTATTTTCAATACATCAGGATGAATATACTGTCAGTATGCAAAGGTCAAGGGAGACAGCGATGGATCGCTTCGCAGATGAAGCTATACTTTTGATTAAAGGGTTCAATGGCAAGCACTTTGAGGGAACTGTCCGCTGGGGCTCGATGCTAAAAAGCCTGATATATAACTGCGGCGTTGATATTATTGGGCTGGAACCGAGCAGCATGAGGTTATTATTGGAGGATGGCTTTTGCGATGTTACCTCTGATTTTACTGAAAGGTCCAGGGAGTTTGATGCAGGCTTTAAAATCGAGGATATTATCCAATCCCTGAGGAACGCCTGGATCATGTGCTGCATACAGAAGCTGATGGGGCTGAAGGTGGAGATGACTCCATCGGTATTTGCCTACAGCATGCTATACCCCTATTCCGATAATTTTTTGGACCACTCACCAGCATCCGAGGTAGAGAAGAAGCAACTAAACTATAAATTCCGAAGAAGATTGTCCGGCGACAATTTGATAGCGGAGTCCTTGCTTGAAAAGAGGCTTTTTAGGCTGGTAGGAATAATCGAGGGACAGTATGCCCGGGAGCAATTTCCTATGGTTTATGAAAGTCTGCTTGGCATTCAGACCGCACAGGAAAGAAGCATACAGCAGAGATCTGAGAAGCTGGGGACATCTGCGAAATTATCTCGCCCAAGCATTTTGGACATTAGCATCGAAAAGGGCGGGTGCTCGGTTTTGGCTGATGGCTGTCTGGTGAAGGGCAGTCTTACCATCGAGGAGGCCTCATTTCTTTTTGGCTTTGGAGTATTACTTCAGTTTCTGGATGATCTACAGGATGCGAAGGATGATAAAAGTGATGGTCATATGTCTATTTTTTCAAGACCGGGTGCAGCTGTTTCTTTTGAAAACAATACGAATAGGCTAATCAACTTTACCGAGAGCATCCTTGATGAGGATAAATGCTTTATTTCACCTGAGGCGGCGGCAATAAAGAGATTGATGAAAAAAAGCATATTGTTTCTATTGATGGGCGCTGTTGCGTGTAACAGTGATATGTACACCATGAGCTATCTTAATAGGCTTGAGGAGTACTCACCGATGAGCTTCAAGTACCTGAGAGGCTTTTATAAAAGAATTGGAAGAGAATTCGACAGACTAAAATTCAAGCTTGCGGTAAAACCTCTCGAGGTTCCTATGGCAAAAGCTTTTGCCAGTGGCATTCTCTAACAAAAAAGCAAATTGATATAATGCAAAATTGACCTTTATCCGATAACATATTTAGTGTTGAAATCAATATTTCACTATATTATTATGTCTTGCAATAAGCAAAGGATGAAGTGATATGGATTTAGGTACGATTATTGGCCTTTTGGCCGGGATAGCCTGTGTTATTATCTCTATTTCGATCGGAGGAGAATTAGGTTCCTATTGGAATTTGCCTTCGGTTTTCATTACGGTTGGCGGTGGTATATGTTCCACGCTGATCAGCTTCAGACTCAAGGATGTGCTCAGTGTTTTTAAGGTGTCCAGGCATATCTTCCTTGACAAAACCTCATCCGCAA
This sequence comes from uncultured Oscillospiraceae bacterium, assembly GCA_964404395.1. GTDB lineage: Bacteria > Bacillota > Clostridia > Acetivibrionales > DTU013 > JAAYBT01. The sequence goes on from CAYOKA010000010.1 coordinate 31,097, forward strand.
CTGAAATAATTGCCATGATGGTGAAGCTTTCTGAAAAAACCAGGAGAGAAGGCCTTCTTTCTATTGAGCCTGAGCTGGAGGAAATGGAGGATCCTTTTATTAAGCAATCTCTTCAATTGGTTGTCGACGGAATTGAATCTGAGACAATACAGGATTTTATGGACACCGAAATAGAAAACATGCAGTCGCGGCACAGAAAGGGAATAGATATCTTTAATATGATGGGCGCAATATTTCCCGCATGGGGCATGATCGGTACGCTGATAGGTCTTATAAACCTTCTGCTTAAGCTGGAAGACCCGGCTCAAATCGGACCTTCCATGTCAGTTGCATTGGTAACCACTTTTTACGGCAGTTTTCTTTCGAATTTCATCTGTCTGCCGATTGCAGGAAAGCTGAAGATGAAGAGCGACGAGGAAGTGAATCAAAAGGAAATGATTGCAGAGGCGGTTATTTCAATACAGGCGGGAGAGAACCCGAAAATGCTTGAGCAGAAGCTCAGTATATTCCTTGGGCCTGAAGAAAGGCTGGCTAAAGAAAAGAAAATACAGGAAGAAGCAGAAAACACAATTTCCGGTTGACAGGGGTGAAATAGATGAGCAGGAGAAAGAGGCGTACACAAGCGTCAGAGGACTCAGGGGGTGGTGGATCGTGGTTGACTACTTACAGCGATCTTGTAACCTTGCTCCTTTGCTTTTTTGTTCTGCTTTTTTCCATGGCTATTATCGACAAACAAAAATTTGAGGAAGTTGCACAGTCTATGCGTGCTGCTTTTTCAAGCGATTTTAGCATAATGCCTGTTCAGGACGGGGATACGATGATCAGTATTACTCCTTATGAAAGCGGGGAAGAGCTTCTGGAGCAATTGGAAGATGGCAAAGATGAGCCGGAGCAGGAGCCTGAGACTGTAGAGGATGATGATAGCCTTAAGATGGAAACAATAAAGGTTGCGAAGATAGATATACAGAAGCTAATTGACGAAATGGGATTGAATGAAAACATAAAGGTAATAGAGGAAGATACAAAGATTATTTTAAGAATGGACTCCATTATACTGTTTGATTCGGGGATTGCAGAAATGAAATCCTCAGCCGAACCGATAGTGGAAAAACTGGGGCAGGTTTTAGGATCAATTGATGCGGAAATACTGGTTCAAGGGCATGCAGATGACCGCCCAATCAATACAACGGCATATCCATCCAACTGGGAGCTGTCAACAAAAAGAGCGACTAACATGGTCAAATTCCTAATCGACAGATGCGGCCTGAAAGAGGGAAATCTTACAGCCGCCGGTAATGCTGAGTTTAGACCGATTGCGCCCAACGATAACGAGTATAACAGGCAGAAAAACAGAAGGATTGATATAGTTATCCTAAAGTAACAGATCTGAAGCGAGCTATTCCTTCCGAGAAAAAGCAAATAGGTACATGCTTCATACATGTAAATAAGCTGGGTTTTTTGGGTATATTATTATATATCCTTTTATTTTTATGGTAAAATAAAAAGAGTTTACAAATATAGCTACGAGGTGAGTAAGACGAATGGATGCGATTATACTTGCATCTTCTTCACCGAGGAGAAGAGAACTGCTGAGCCAGGCAGGAATACCTTATACTGTGATGCCGGCAGATGTAGATGAGGAAAATGCACAGCTTTATGGTACACCGGAAAGAAAGGCGGAGCAGCTTGCTTTTATGAAAGCGCTGGATGTGGCAAAAAAGCTGGACAGTGGCCTGGTCCTTGGGGCGGATACGGTTGTAGTATGCGGTGATGAGGTGTTTGGAAAGCCGATTGATGAGGACGATGCACGCAGAATGCTTGCTGTGCTTAACTCACGGGAGCATCTTGTTATTACCGGAATTGCTCTATTGGATGCAGAAAAAGGCTCGGCAAGGATTGGACATGAGGTGACAAGAGTACGCTTTGCGAAGCTGACAGATGCCGAAATAGATGGATATATCAACTCGGGGGAACCCTTTGATAAGGCCGGTGCGTACGCTGTTCAGGGAAAAGGAGCACTTCTGGTGAACGGTATCGACGGATGCTATACTAATGTTGTAGGATTGCCACTGAGGAAGCTGGCCGCTTTCTTGGGAGAATACGGAGTAGAGGTGCTGTAAAAGGAAAGCGAAATATATAATATTTTTCCTAAATATAGAAAATAATAGAATATATGGTATAATGAAGGAGGTGGTGTGTAATGAAATTTTAAGAATTGCGGGGGTTGACCAAAATGGAATACAGACTTAGAATGAAGG
>CAYOKA010000011.1:0-30849 GCA_964404395.1 uncultured Oscillospiraceae bacterium
GTGATTATCACTGCTTAATCAAAAGCTATTTTTTACGTTTTGCGGAAACTCAAAACTATCCATTTCTTGCCCCCAGATGAAGGATTCATCTTATGTCTGAATAGCAGGTATAAAACCAGTGACACAAGAAAAACCCCTGCACACATAATAAACATTACCTTATAACTCCATGCTGACGCTATCATTCCGGCCAGCATAGGGCCGAAGCCCTGTCCAATATCAGCACCTATATAGTAAGTGCTTGTAGCAACACCGATCTTTTTTTCCGGTAGCAGCTTGATACATTCGGCTTGGATCGCGGGCTGCCCTGATCCCTGCGCAAAAGCTTTTAATGCTGCTGCTATTAGGACTATGGGCAACGCTTGTGCATATCCAATAAACAAGGAGGCTATGAACGCAAAAACGAACGCCGGGACTAGCACTGTTGAAAGCCCACATTTGTCATAAATCTTACCCGCAAATGTCCTGACAAGAATCAGACTAATTGCATTAATGGTGAAGTACAAGCTCATGTTTCCAATTCCCCTTTCGTCGCCAAGGAGAATGAGATATGAACCTATCACACCATTGAGCATGGAAAAAACTCCTCCAAAAAGAGCAAAGGGCAAAATATACACAGCAATAAAATCGGAAACGCGTATCCTTATCTTCTCTCTTTTACTTTTTTCATTCTTTTGTTCAGTAAATGGCATCATAAACATCAACAAAGATACAACGAGCATTACCAGACCTGCAATCAAAAACGATAAAGACGGGCTATATCTGTTTTCTATGTAGATTCCTAAAGCAGGCCCTACAGCAGTGGCAATAATATGCCCCAGACCGAAATACCCTATACCTTCCCCTATTCTATCCCTCGGGATGTATCTTGCTGCCAGTGCAAGATTTACTGTACCATTAATGGAAAATGCCAGCGCATGGATGACACGAAAACAAACCAGTAGAGCAATACTCGTTGAAATCGCATACCCTATATTAGAAAGCCCAATTAATATCGTTGAAGCAATGAATACGAATTTTTTATTTATACGATCAGAAATAATGCCGGAAACCGGTCTTACAAACAGTGCAACTAAGGAAAACATACCTACAATGACACCCGCAATTGCAAGCGTTGACCCCATCTGCACTACGTATTTTGTAATTAGGGGCATAACCATGTAAAAGCTGATACTGATTAAAGTCCCTAAAAATATCAATGCCATGTAGGGCAGTGTCCAAAGCCGTTCCCGCCCAACACCAGTTTTCTTTTGTTCTTCTAACACATCTCTATTTTTCACAGTAATATGGCTTTACCTCCAACATGTCATTTATCGTTACATCGCAAAGTACTCATAAAAAGAAAGCCTGCCAGGATACTGATCAATCTATCCTGACAAGCCCTCTGTTTTACTTACGGTCTACATTCTATTGGCAGCTATTTTCTATTTATAGCCTACCTTTAATTCTCATAAACCGACTAACGATTCTATTTACCTGCTGCAGCGTTCTTGGCATCCAACTCAATCTGCCATTTCTCTGTATCGAATGCTACGACAGTCCCGAATCCATTACCTTCCATCTGTCCTGCCATTTCGTCCCACAGAGAATCGAACTTGGCATCACTGCCACAGAAAATCATCTTCCAGGAATATTCCTCAAGGATTTCCTCGCAGGAGTTACGAGCAACTGCGATATCGTTTGGATCGCTTGGCAGCGTTACGCTGACATTCGGGCTTACGACCAGCTTATTGTTAGCCTTCATCCAATCAACAGGCTCAGCTGCGCCAAATTTTTCAGCCCAGTCCTTCGTCATCTGAGTCTGTATAGCAGCCTTGTAGCTGCTCCAGTAATCGCTGCTATAGGGCTCACCGGAAGTCGGTTCGATACTGATGCCATCAACAAGCCACTGATTGATTGCATTGTTTCCGTCGTTAAATCCGCCGCCGCCGTATTCCTCGGGTACAGGCAGGTTATCCATTAATGCATTATCATTGATTTTAGTGCGTTTGCCGTCTTCTCCCACTGTATAGTTGAATCCTTCAATACCACAATGCGCAAACGTCAAACCTTCAGGGCTTGCATACCAATCTAAGAACTCCATGATTCTTTCATATTTCTCGTCATCAACACCTGAACCTACACCAAACACACGACCGCTTCCGTAGTAGGGGTCTGAATCAGCATAATAGTTCTGATCCAGTACAGGAATAAATCTAAACGCATTGCCTTCTGTAAGCTTATCCTGTGTGTTCCAGAATCCTACCTGCCAGCTGTACCACAGCAAGTAAACCTGCCCTGCCGTAATCTTAGGATATACTGCGTTCCAGTCCTGTGACTTGGAATCCGGATCAACAAGCCCTGCCTCCTCTAAATCATACAGGAAGTGGAGCATTTTATAATAGGTTCCGTCTTTGTCTGTGATATTGCCCCATGTTCCGTCAGGCTTCAGGACTATAGAGCCCTTAATCTTTTCTCCGTACCATGTGGTCAACTGAACAACGTTTGCGATACCCATCATGTTGTCGCCGCCATCCCAGTCAGGCCACAAGGTTACAGCATAAGCTTTGTCACCTTCAGCATTTGTAGGATACTTCTTCTGCATCTCTCCCAAGGCAGCCACAAGTCCATCCAGATCAGCTATATCCGGGCTTCCAATGCCGGTGTACAAGTCCCAGCGAAGCAACGGGCTCGAATAAACTACATCCTGTGAATAAGACAATGGGGATGTATTTGTCATCTGACATGGCAGTCCAAAGGTATTGCCAGCTTCATTTGTGGGTATTCCCTTGTTGTATGTGTCAATCTGATCTTTATAATCCATCAGGTTTGGCCATTTACCGATGTCTGCACTGATGTCTTTGATAAGTCCATTCTGAACGCAATCAGAGAAATCCGCCGGTTCAAGGATAACCATATCTCCCAGGTTACCAGCTGCGATACGCGTCTGATATAATGCATCACCAGCTACCTGCGGCGCCAAAATGTTAAGAGCCAAGTTGAACCTTTCTTTTACAACGTGATCAAACCAACCGCTTTGTAATCCCTGGTAGTTGGCAGCTACATCGTAAATATCAATTGTCAACTGTTTGTCGTGGGAAATAGCGGCAGCTTCCCCACTATCCGTATCATCTGTTTTTGCGTCTGCCTTTTTCTCTGCGGCTTTTCCAGCAGTTGTCTCAGTCGTACCCGTGTCTGCGGCTTTTCCGCATCCACCCAGTACCATTGTTACAACTAATAGCATTGCAAGCAGCACTGATAGTAATCTTTTGAAACTCATGACTAAATCCTCCTTTAATTAATTAATATAACCAACAACGAAGCGTGACTTCATTGTTCATTACCCCTTCACAGCACCTATCATAATCCCTTTAGCAAAGTACTTCTGGAAAAAGGGATATACTAGTATGATTGGCGTTACGACAACGATGGTAACAGTCATCCGAATCGAAGTTGCTGTTTGTGCTTTTGCCAGGCTTGCAGCCAAATTCGTCGTGGTTGATGCGTTGTTGATTAAGCCCTTTAGTGAATTCGCCTGGTTAATATATTGAAATAGTATGAATTGCAGCGTGTACAGCTTATTATCCGTTACAAGGAGCAACGTATCCTGAAAAGCATTCCACTGGTTCACTGCTGCAAAGATTGCTATTGTCGCCAGAATTGGTTTAATTATCGGGAGCATTATCCTAACAAATATAGTAAATGTACCTGCCCCATCAATCTCCGCCGCATCCTGCAGAGATTTGGGCGTTGACTCAATAAAGGTCTTGCATAGCACAATATAGAATGGTTGCACAACTGCCGGCCATATATATCCCCAGAAATTATTGGTCAGCTTCAAGTTCATCATTGTAATGTACCAGGGAATTATCCCGGCATTGAAATACATTGTCGCGACCACAAAACGGTACCAGAACTTCCTGTGCCATAGTGTATCTCTTGTAAACATATATCCTAGAAAAGCTGCGAAAATAACCGTAAGTATAGTCCCAATAATAGTTCTTCCCAGCGAAACCTTTAATGCATTGAACAAATTGGGTATCTTCATTACATTTACATAGTTTGAAAAGTGAATCTCTTTAGGCCAAAATAAAACCTTTCCTTTATCACTCAGATTATTTGCACTGATCGAATTAATAAAAATATAATAAAAGGGGTACACACATACGAAAGCAAATAAAGAGTATATAAAATAGTTAGCAACGCTTATACACTTGTCTCCTATGCTGGCTTTCATCTTATATGCCGGTGCTTTTATTTTTCTCATCTAATTTCCCTCCTGACTCTATGGACTTAAATAAAGCCTTCGCCTCTTACTAACTTGGATAAACTATTCGTTACACCCAGTAGCACGACACTTATAATACTCTTAAACATGCTCACCGCAACGGATAGAGAATAGCCTCCATTTCCCATGGCCAGATTATATACATACAGGTCCAGGACCTGAATATATTCCTTGTTAAATGCATTCTGAAATACATAGAACTGCTCCATGCCATTTGATAGGAAGTTCGCAAGATTCAGCATTACGATTACGAAATAGGTTGGTAGCAGGCTTGGAATAGTAACATGCCATATAATCTGCATCCTGGAAGCACCATCTACCTTTGCGGCAGTAATGATTTCTTCATCAATGCCGGCAATAGCCGCAATATACATAATAGCTGCCCATCCTGCATTTTTCCAGGTCAGCCATAGCCACATCTTGAACCAAATATGGTCTGAGGATGCCAGAAATATTTCTGGTTTATCAATTAGTCCAAGGTTCAGCGCCACTACATTGATAACGCCTGTACTGTTGAAAACAGAATAAGCAATGGAAAATACCAGAACCCAGCTGATGAAGTTTGGAAATGTGGTCACTGTCTGTACAAATTTCTTGAATCGTTTGCTCTTTATTTCATTAAGGAATATGGCAAATACCATTGGAAACCATGAAAAGAAAGTGCTAAGGCCACTGATCGCAAATGTGTTTCTCAACACCTCAATAAGTTGCGCTACTCTAACCTCATTCTCCACCATTGTTTTAAACCATTTCAAGCCAACAAACTTATCCCATGTCAGAGGGAACGGAGGCCTATAATCAAAAAATGCATAAATCCATCCATACAATGGGTAATATGAAAAAATAGCTACAATAGCCAACAAAGGCAGAATATATAAGAACTCACGATACGATCTAACCCTCTTCTTGTCCTCAAGTAATTTCATCACAAATCCCCCCCTATATATCAAAAAAGCAATTTATATACGTTTTTTTAGCCTAATTACATTTGCAGAAAGCGCAGGTGCCTTATATGTAAATTCCTTAGATGCTCCAATTAGGCTAAGTTTAACATCACGTACATTCTTGGGTTTTTCAAAGCTGTTTTCAGCCGTCTTTTCACCACTGACTACATATGCCTCATAATCACCTTCCACTTCACAATCCAGTAGGATTTCAACGTAATCCTCCTGCTCAGACATATTGACAGCCTTAATGATTATTTCCAAGTCATCATCGCTTACTACAGAAGTCATGGCCTTAAATGCCGGTACAGCTGCCTCATGAAGAAGCTCTCCATTCAGGTACAAAAGCATCCTTTTCCCATCCACCTCATAATGGAACTTATTAAATTCTCCTGTCTTCAATCTCGCTTCAATTGATGGCGACAATTCGATGTTATTGGGATAGGCCTTTTCAACAAAAGTGCTAACGTTATCTTTTATGCTCCACAGGAACGGATTTACATTCTCTCCATTCCATTCTCTCGGCGGTCGTGTTTCGTCGGGAATGTACACTGATTTCGGAGATCTTGAGCTGTAGACACCTATTGTGATTTCTTTGCCGGCATCCGCAAAGACCTCTATATCGAAAGCCCCTTGCCTGGCTTCCTCTTCACCGAAAACGATAAAACCCTTATTAGGGTCAACGCCCGATAGCTTCCTGCTCTCCTCAATCTGTTCCTCGTCAGGTGCCATCACACAGAAGTAGTCCTCCTGCTCCTCAACATGCCCCATCACCTCGTGAGTTACTTCAACCTTCTTTCCGTTCCACCGGGCATTATGGAAACGCAGTCCAGCCTCGCCCAGTAAAGACCCCATCCCTTTCACCGGTCTATATATGTCCTTTGTTTGTGTGTCAGAATTTATGATATATTCGCCTCTGTTGTTGCTAAACAGTTTCCAGATGTAATAAGACGGAATCGCAAAGCTTGCGCAATTATTAAGGCGGATCATATTTGGAAACCAGGAGTTGTAGTTCACATTTTCAAGTAGGGGCGCATAGGAAATAAAAGAAACAACATCCTGATTCCTTTCTGCACCAATGAGAAACGCTGCTTCCCCAAGAGCGCCATATAACTGCCCCACATAGCCTTTAACTACAGAAACCTCGCCTAAAAATATCTCAGGCCCTTTTCTGTCATAGTTATCAAAGTAATGTACATTCTCTACGAAGTATTCTGCAGTATTGTAAAAATGCTCATCCACAATGTCGGCAGGAAGTCCTTGCTCTTCCACATGGGTATTGGCTACGAATTTGATCCATGGATAACGTTGAAGTATCGCATCACGGCATTTTATGTACCGTTGCTCATAGTCAGACCCTGAATTCTCATTCCCTATCTCCATATAATTCATTTTGAAGGGTGCAGGGTGTCCCATCCTGGCACGCATTTTTCCCCATTTGCTATCCTCGGAGCCAACTGCGTATTCAATAGCATCCAGTGTATCCCGGATCATCTCCTCAAGATCGTTCCCCTCCATCAACACGTGATTTCTTGCCTGGCATGTCATACCGCAGTTAAAGACGTATAGGGGCTCCATGTCCAAGTCCTCGCAAAGCTGTAGGTACTCGTGAAATCCCAGTCCATTGTATGTACGGTAGTGCCACATCAACAGATGCCCCGGTCGCTCCCATACAGGCCCTATAATATTCCGAAAACGCATAGCTGTCGATGGGCTAAAGCCTTCCACGATACATCCGCCGGGAAATCGCAAAAATTTAGGGCTCAGGGCTTTCAATTTCTTAACGATATCCTCTCTCAATCCGTGCCCCATGTAGGTATCGGTCGGCATCAGTGATATGAACCCCAACTTAATCTTTCCACCCTCATTACAGCGAATCTCCAGTACTGCATTGGCTGCATCTGCATCTGCGGTTAATGTGGCATCATAGCGCAAATACTCCGAGCCGGCCACTGTGAATTCTTTACTGCACAGGATATGATCTCCCTTTTTCACAGTCACGGTCAGCCTCTTTGCTTCATCGGCCTTAGCAAACATATAGAAGGCATATGATGCGCCTCTTTTTTGTGGTATGCCACAAAAGCCGGTGTTCCAGATATAGCCTCCCTTTTGGAAGTCAACTTCCAGTGCCGCCTGTCGATTTTTGTTCAATGTATCCTGGGTGTCCAGCTCGATTCGCGCATTTCGACAATACCAGCCGGGGATTGGTGTGTAAGCTGTTTTATTATTGCGAACCCATCTGGATAACCCCTCCCCATGGTTGAATTCATCGCGCCAACCTGAGGGTGAGATTATTGCATAGTCATTATCATCAGTAATACAGTCTGCCGGAGGTATTGAATCCTCAAATGTCCTATTCCTAATCATCTCAGGATACAAGCCACTATCGACCGCTCTATTGATGTCCTCAATGAAAATTCCATATAAACTCTTGTTTACAGGGATATTTCTTTCTGAAGTTTTGATAGCAATTCTGGTCATATGGCTCCTTCTGCCCTTCAACAACAGATGTTTTGTGTATCGTTTTACCGATTACTGCAATTATAGTTTAGATATGCAATAATTGTCAAGTAGTATCCTTAACTTTATATAAAACGTTTATTGCACCTGCCAATAATCTACACCAGGCTACACAAAGTTATCCGTTTACCTATATTCGGCTAACAGATTGGCGCTCAATAATCCTACATGGAATTTTGACAACTTCTGAAGCTTTACAGCATTTATCCCCCCCATTCAATCTTCTTATCATAACCTCTGCCGACTTTTCACCTATCTGAGCGAAAGGGATTTCATTTGTCGTAAGAGAAGGCCTCAAATACTCTGAAACCTCGATGTTATCATATCCAACAACCGAAATATCCTTTCCCGCTTCCAACCCATGCTCATAAAGATAATCATAAACGCCTGCAGCCATTTTATCATTCATGCAGAAAATGGCTGTAACGCCTTCATCGATGAGCTTTCCTGCTTCATTGTAGCCTGATGGCCTTTCCCAGTACCCATATCTGGTCCAATCCGGGTTATATGGAATCTGTTCCTCAAACAGTGCTCTTTGATGCCCAAGGCTTCTCCTTTGAGTATGCATATTATCGGCAGCGCCGGCTATAACACCAATCTTCCGGTGACCCATTGATATTAGATACCGTGTCACCTCATATCCACCCTTTTCATCATCTATTACTATAGAAGTATACTTCGGGGACTTCGAATATGCATACACTACCATTGCGGGCACTGGAAAATCATCAGGAAAACAATTGACTATTCTGCCATGGCCTGCAACATACATAATCCCATTAACCTTTATGGAAAGCAGCTCTTGAATGGCAGGTTCCAGAACCGATTGCAGTTTCTTCTCATCCTCATACCATGTGTCCCTCCATCTATCATACAGGCGCATATTTATCAGTATTGTCCGGTAATTCATATCCTCACAATATGCTATAATTCTCTCGATAATTGGAGGTGAGCTAAACTGAAGCAGGTCTTCAGCCAGGATACCGATTGTATTCATGTTCTGCTTTCTTATACCCTGAGCAAAATAATTGGGTCTGTAACCGGTCTGCTTCAAAACATCCAAAACCGTTTGTTTTGTGACTTGTCCGACTTTATTTTTCCCATTGATTACATTGGATACGGTTGATGGTGATACATTACACATTTTGGCAATTTCTTTTATAGTAATCAAGTCCGAGTCTCCTTCTATGTAGCCATTTAATACTATTATTAAAATTACTAATAATAACTACATATACTATATAATAACTACATAGAAGTCAAAATTGCAAGAGGTAAAATGAAAAAAGGTAAAATGTTTTACTAAATCATAGCATTTCCCCCTGTACAAATGCATCCGGTCGCTCACAGATGCTCTTCAGCTCATAATGCCTGCCATCGTATGATGCATCATGGAAACCCTGAATAATATCAAGTATGTGGTATGCCATGTCCCCATTCGCCCTGTTTTTTCTGCCTGTTATTATTGCATAAGCCATATCTGCAACACCTATACCACGGCTGTTTTCATCATAGCCAAACAACAGTGGGATCTCTTTCCACTCGCTATGTCGATGTGCGCGATATAATACCGGACCTTCAAAGGTATTGGGGTCAGGCACCGACAAAGAGCCTTCGCTGCCATGTATCTCAATGTGGGGAAGATTAGCACTCCATATGTCAAAGCTGGTAATGACTGTAGCCACTGCTCCATTATCAAAATCCAGTATCCCTGTAACATGAGTGGGCACCTCTACATCGATAATCTTCCCAAACTTCGGCTCGCTGGTAATGATTCTCTTAGGAAAGGATATCCTCACGGAGCCGGTAAGCCGTTTAACAGGTCCAAGCAGTGAAACAAGTGATGTCAGGTAATAAGGCCCCATATCAAACATTGGGCCGCCGCCCAACTGGTAATAGAATTCCGGTGAAGGATGCCAGCTCTCATGCCCATGACAGCTCATAAAAGCAGTAGCTGCCACCGGTTCACCTATCCAGCCGTCATCCATGAGCTTCCTGCAGGTCTGCAGTCCGCCACCCAAAAATGTATCCGGTGCGCAGCCAACCAACAAGCCCTTTTCTTTAGCCAGGTCCAGGACTTTTTTGCCATCCTCTCTTGTTATTGCAAGGGGTTTTTCACAATGCACATGCTTACCCGCCCTCAATGCAGCAAGATTAACCTGCGTATGAGCCGCAGGAATAGTCAGATTGACAACAATCCTAATTTCGGGATCAGCAAGCAATTCCTCTACAGAGCAGGCCTTCGGCACATTGAACTCTTTAGCCCTTTCTTCAGCCCGCCCGGGAATAATGTCAGCGCATGCTACTACCTCAGTTATCTGAAATACCTGGGTCAGGTTTCTAAAATAAATCCCACTGATATTTCCACAGCCAATGATTCCAACTTTTATCTTCTCCAATCTCGCTCACCACTTTCCTCGTTTATATCGTTAAAACATTTTAGCTTCACTCCTGTAAACATCTGCACTAAGACCGTCCCTTATAGCAATGTCCTTCCCCTCAGCTGCCCACAGGAACCCTCTTCTCATCAACTCCAGCGCAGCGGGAATGTCGAAAACGTCTGCATGATGCCCAAGAGAATTGTAAAACACACGGCCATGTCCCCATTTCTTGGTCCATACTACAGGAACATCCACCTGCCCATTTGAAGCATGATACCAGTTCACTACAGGGAAACGTGTAGTCGCCAGCACCTCAATAGCAGGATCCACGTGAACATAGTATTGTTCACTCTTAACCGCAAAATCCTCTATCCCTTCACCAATAGGGCTTGATGATTGTCGAATGTTTACCATATATTCAACTCCATCTCCTCCGGGATGCGACACCCACTGACCTCCTGTCATAAACTGCCACTCTACACTTTCGCGGAAGGAATCGCACATTCCCCCGTGGCATCCTACAATGCCTACACCTGATGCAACCGCCTCAATGACGGGCTTCACCTGTCCGCCGCCAATTTCGCCCATCGTCCACACCGGAACAATCAGATGCAGCGACATCAGCTTTTCCACATCCAAAAAGGAATCCAGAGTATCGCTAACCTCTACCTCAAAATTTTCCTTGACCAGGACGCTACGAAACACCTCAGATACCTGCACCGGTTCGTGCCCGTCCCAGCCGCCATGTACTATCAATGCTTTTCTCACGGTTTGTCCTCCATTTAAGTGAATATATTACATAATACATAGATTATAATACATAAATATTCTGAGAATCTCTCCATTTTATACTTTGTTATGGTCATTTTTTGCTCTATGCTCTATTTATATAAGGAAGGCTTTTGCGATATTATCTTATTATAAGGCATTATGATTTTGATAAAATAATCAAAGCGGAAGGTAACTTATCTACCTTCCGCTTTTATGGGGTGAACTATGGGAATCGAACCCACGACCTCCAGGGCCACAACCTGGCGCTCTAACCAACTGAGCTAAGCCCACCACAGTAATAAAGACATATGCTATTTTAAGACACAGCACCACTTTTGTCAAGTGGGCCTTTTGTCAAGGATTTTTACCCTATCATTCCAGCTCCTTAAGCCACACTCCTGCATCTGCATCGCTTGGCATGCGCCAGTCTCCCCTCGGGGAAAGGCTGATAGAGCCGACCTTTGGGCCGTCCGGTAGACAGGTGCGCTTAAACTGCTGCGAGAAAAATCGCCTGCAAAATAGTTTCAGCCATTTCACAATTTCCTCAGCTTCGTATTTGTCTCCAAATGCATGCTTTGCAAGAAATAGCAGTTTTCGCGGCGGCGCACCGTACCTCAGCATATTGTAAATGAAAAAATCATGCAATTCATATGGTCCAATAATATCCTCTGTCTTTTGCTGTATCCCGCCATTATTGTCAGGCGGCAGCAGCTCAGGGGTAATCGGGGTGTCAGCTATCTGCAATAGAAGCTCTGCCGTCGCTCCCACAGCCAAATTGTCCGCAGCCCAGCGCACCAGATACATAACAAGAGTCTTTGGGATACTGCAGTTAACCGAATACATGGACATGTGATCCCCATTATATGTGCACCATCCCAAAGCCAGCTCTGAAAGGTCTCCGGTGCCTATTACAAGGCCGCCCTGCTTGTTTGCAATATCCATTAGGATCTGCGTGCGTTCTCTTGCCTGCACGTTCTCATAGGTAACATCATGGACATCAGGGTCATGTCCGATGTCTTCAAAATGCTGCAGGCATGCCTGTTTTATATCAATCTCACGAAGCTGTGCTCCAAAGGATTCAATCAAGCGTATTGCGTGTTCATATGTGGCATTTGTCGTCCCGAAGCCGGGCATCGTAATCGCTGTTATATTTTCTCTGGGTATACCAAGTATATCAAAGGTTTTTACAGTGACAATCAATGCCAGCGTAGAGTCCAATCCGCCGGAGATACCCAGTACAGCATTCTTTATGCCGGTATGCACCAATCTTTTGCCAAGCCCGGCTGTTTGGATATCAAATATCTCCCTGCATCGAATATCTCTTATTGCCTTGTCCGATGGCACAAAGGGATGTGGGTCGACAGGCCTGTGCAGCTTCTTATGGACTCCTCCGCCCTTCGCCTGCTCCTTGCTATCCTCTTCAAAGCCAAGGCTGCAAAGCTTAAATGGAACTTTACTAAAGCTCCGCTCAGGGATGTTTTCCATAAAGCTGGTGTTCTTAATCCTGTAGTTGCGTAGCTTCTGCACATCTATTTCGCTAATAAGTAAATGTCCTTTTCTCAAAAACCTTTCAGATTCACTGAGCATCTCTCCGTTTTCGGCAATCATTGCATGCCCACCAAATACAAGATCTGTCGTAGATTCATCCACCCCCGACGATGTATAGATGTAGCCTGCCGAGCATTTGCCGGACTGTAGCCTTACCAGCTCCCGCCTATATTCTGACTTTCCTATGAGCTCATTGCTGGCTGAAAGATTGAAAAGTATTACTGCGCCGGCTATTGCCTGATATGAACTTGGAGAAATCGGAGCCCACAGGTTTTCGCAAATCTCAATTCCAAAACACACCGATTCTGGACCATCCGATTCAAACAAGAGGTCAGTACCAAATGGGATGTCGCTTTCGAAAGGGATGTCCTTATCTAAAAAACTGACTATATCAAAAAGCCTAATCGTCTTATCCGCAGCCTGAGCACCTGATGCGAACCAGCGCTCCTCATAAAATTCTCTGTAGCCGGGAATATATATTTTCGGAACAATGCCTAGAACCCTGCCCTTTTGCAGCACAGCCGCGCAATTGAAAAGCTGATCATTCACATGCAGGGGCAGCCCGATAATAGCCGTGATATTCAAGGCTTTTGTGCTTTCTGCTACCCTCAAGAGCTCCTCAACAGACTTGGTCAGAAGCAGGTTTTGTTGAAACAAATCGCCGCAGGTATAGCCTGTCAATGACAGCTCAGGAAAGACTATCAGCTGAGTAGCCGAGTCATCCGCCTCTTTTATCATCTCTATAATCCTGTCCGCATTATAGCTGCAGTTAGCCACCTTCAATTCCGGTACTGCTGCGGCAACTCTCACAAATCCGTAATCCATCATCCGCCACTTCCTCCCTGCTTCGCGTCGAAAACTCTATCCTAACCTCTGCCCTCCAGCCTCTAACCTCTAGCTTGTAGGTGGACATTCCTCTTTCTCCGGGGACAATCCTCGCTGGGGACATTTCTCGCTGGGGACATTTCTCGCTATGGTATTTGAAGAAGTGTCCCCTTACATTTGAAGAAGTGTCCCCTTACATTATATCACATCGCCGTTTGGTATCTGTAGGAGTGTCCCCCGTACATTTAGGGGACATTTCTAGTTATGGTATTTGAAGAAGTGTCCCCTTACATTATACATCACTTTTTTAAGCTGCTGATGCGTTCCAACAGTTTTTCGTACATTTCGGCATATTTAGCCTTCTTGGCTCGTTCCCCCTCGACTACTTCCGCCGGAGCCTTAGCCACAAAGCCTGCATTATTTAGCTTACCCTCGACCCTTTCAAGCTCCTTCTCCAGATTAGCCTTTTCCTTCTCAAGCCTCTCTATTTCCTTCTCTATATCCACCAGGTCCTCCAGCGGTATATATATCTCGGCACCCGGAATCACTGCTGTCACCGCATCAACCGGTATGCCGGACTTATCCTGCTGCACCGAAATTCCCGAGGCTCCCGCCAGGCGTTCAAAGAGCCTTCTCCCTCTGCTCAAGACCTGACCATTAGCTGCTCCAGACACGAAAATCAGCTTATTCTTCCTTGATGCCGGCACGTTCATCTCCGCTTTGATATTTCTAACCGACTTAATGGCATCCATTATCAGCTGCATTTCCTTTTGCGCATCAGGGAAGTACAGGCTCTCGTCATATTTAGGCCATGCGGAGATCATTATGCTTTCATCCTCATTAATCAAATGCCTGTAGATCTCCTCTGTGACAAAGGGCATGTAAGGATGTAGCAGCTTCATTGCATTGCCAAGCACATAGTTTAAGGTCCACTGTGCTTCCAGTCTTGTGCCGTCCTCCCTGTCAAAGAGCCTTGGTTTGACGAGCTCTATATACCAGTCACAAAACTCATCCCATATAAATTCGTATATTTTCTGCAGGGCAATGCCCAACTCGTAGTTCTCAAGATTCTCAGTCACTTCAGCAATTACGCTGTTAAGCCTGCTCAATATCCATTTATCAGATGCAGTAAATCTAGCCCTGTCAACGCCGCTAAAATCAACATTTTCGTCAAAATTCATTAAGACAAAGCGGGTAGCATTCCAAATCTTATTGGCAAAGTTTCTGCTGGATTCCACCTTTTCGGTTGAAAAACGAAGGTCATGTCCCGGAGAGCTGCCAATAGTAAGTGCAAAACGCAGCGCGTCGGTACCATACTCGGCTATCACTTCCAGGGGATCAATGCCGTTGCCAAGAGACTTGCTCATTTTCCTGCCCTGGGCATCCCTTACGATGCCGTGTATGAACACGTGGGAAAAGGGCTCCTTACCCATCTGTTCCAGCCCTGAGAAAATCATCCTTGCTACCCAGAAGAATATAATGTCATAGCCGGTAACAAGTACGCTGGTTGGGTAAAAATACTCAAGATCCTCCGTTTTATCCGGCCAGCCCAAGGTTGAAAAAGGCCAGAGAGCCGAGCTGAACCAGGTATCAAGCGTATCGGGATCCTGTTCAATCTTTGATCCGCCGCACTTTGTACAAGCTTCCGGGAGATCCCGACCCACCATAGTGTTTCCGCATTCCAGGCAATAATATGCCGGTATGCGGTGTCCCCACCACAACTGCCTTGATATGCACCAGTCCTGGATGTTCTCCATCCAGTTAAAATATATCTTTGAGAACCTCTCCGGTACAAACTTAACAGTACCATTTCTTACAACATCCATTGCAGGCTCCGCCAGAGGCTTCATCTTTACGAACCACTGCCTTGACATGATTGGTTCGATAACCGTATCACATCTGTAGCAGGCGCCAACATTGTGCTTGTGAGCCTCTACTTTCACCAGCAGGTCCAGCTCCTCCAAATCCTTAACAATCTGCTTCCTTGCCTCATATCTGTCCATGCCGGCATACTTGCCTGCCGCTTCGTTCATTTTTGCTTCATCGTCCATAACCCTGATCTGCTCCAGATTGTGCCTCAGCCCAACCTCAAAGTCATTTGGATCGTGGGCAGGCGTAATCTTTACTGCACCGGTGCCAAACTCCTTATCCACATAGGAGTCTGCTATAATTGGAATTTCTCTGTTCATCAGAGGCAATATGACTGTCTTTCCTATTAGCTCGGCGTACCTTTCATCCTCGGGGTTAACTGCCACAGCAGTATCTCCCAGCATGGTCTCAGGCCTCGTAGTTGCCACGATTATATACCTATCACTGTCCTTAATGGGATATTTGACGTGCCAGAAGTTGCCATCCTTCTCCTCATACTCAACCTCAGCATCTGAGATGGAGGTTTGACACTTGGGACACCAGTTGATAATGCGGTCTCCTCTGTATATCAGTCCTTTGTCGTATAGTTTTATGAAAACCTCAGTAACTGCTTTTGACAGACCCGCGTCCATAGTAAACCTTTCCCGCTCCCAGTCACAGGAGCTGCCGAGCTTTTTCAGCTGCTCAACAATCCTTCCACCATAGACTCTCTTCCATTCCCAGGCTCTTTCAAGGAATTTTTCTCTGCCGATTTCCTCCTTCGTAATGCCCTCTTCGGCCATGGCTTCAACGATTTTGGCCTCTGTGGCTATGCTGGCATGATCGGTACCGGGCAGCCACAGTACACAATAGCCCTGCATCCTTCTCCAACGTATCAGGATGTCCTGCAATGTATTGTCAAGGGCATGCCCCATATGAAGCTGGCCTGTAATGTTGGGCGGCGGAATTACTATCGTGAAAGGCTTCTTGCTTTTATCCGGCTTGGCATGAAAGTAACCCTTTTCCATCCATTCCTTATACAACCGGTCCTCCACCTGCCCCGGATCGTAAGTCTTCGCCAAATTATTAATCTCTTCCATTTTCTGCTCCTCCCATTGATTCTTCCTCTATTGCTAGAAATAAAAAACCTTCATCCAAAATAATATCATTGGACGAAGGACTATTCTCCGCGGTACCACCAACATTCCCCATTGAGTAATCTCTCCGTTGGGGCTGCTTATAGAAATAACGGCTCTTACCGCTGCAGTTCTTCAGAGCATCTGTCCGCACAGATTATCTCATGTTTTCCTGCAGAACTCCCGGGCGACCTTCAACGCCATATCCCCGAAAGGTCTCTCAGCCGGTGAACCTTTCTCTCTTTAAGGCCTGTATCGTTTACTCCTCCCGATCATTGTCTGATCAAAATCTCGTATTTAATTATATATGATATTATACGAAATAAAAAAATGTGTCAAGGGAAAACCGCAGTCTTTTGCCATCATGCAGATTGCAAATTCTCGCTCATACCATACACCGCTCTGTACAGCTCCCGCTACAGCCTTTCGGAAGCTGTGGGTTTCTTTACTCCAGCTTGTACTATCGTAACTGCTGCCTATCTCTTATCCAGCTTATCTCATGTTTATATTTTACTTAACATCCTCTTTCATTGAGCCATCTATATGTACTCTTGATAGTTTATGCTCAGAAGTTGCATCCTCGTAATAAATCCATTCCGGAGTTATATTTATATTTGTTACTTTACCTACACTTAACAGAGTACTTTTTTGATCATCAATATCAATCCTGTATAAATTGCCCGAATCGTTAACATTCCTATAATAAATAAAACCATCATAATAATTTAGATAACTGGCTTTATCGTTACATATTTTCTCTATAACATTGTCATCTAATCTAAATTTATATATGTTTCTGATATTGGCATCAGTCCAATATATGTTATTATCAGCAATTATAAAATCTGCAATTGTTGCTTCGGATATTAAGGTTGGATTACTTCCATTCATATTCATTTTGAATAGTTTACCTTCGTCATAATCCTTATAGTATATGGTATCATTTTTTATTATAAATCTTTCAACCACACAATCTGATAATTTCCGCTCGTCGCTCCCGTCTGTTTTGACTGTGTACATTTTAAACTCATCATCGCTGGTATTAATAAAATAAATTTGACCCTCTTCTACAAATAAATTCAATGCAAATTTCTCTGATAATTGAACTTCCTTACCATCGTTTATATTTATTTTATATAATGCACCCGATTCGCCTTCATAAAAAAGTCCGACAAAGTAGACCCAATCTCCTTGAACAATTATCTCATCACAAGATATATCGCTTAATTTTGTTTTATTACTCCCATCGATTTTCATTTTATACAATTTCCATTCATCCGAAATATTGCTAAAATAAAGCCAATCCTCTTTTTGATACACTAACCCTCTGTTCATAATATTGTTTTGTTGTATTTCTGTTAAATTACTATTGCTATCATTTGTATCATTTGCATTAGCCGTTGTGCTTGAACTATTACCAGTACTATTGATTGTATTTTCACTGTTGTTGACATTTGCACTAATCCCCGTATGAGTATGTGTATTGGCATCTTTGCTGCTACATGAATTCACTAGCAATGTAAGCATTAAAACTATTATAAGCAGAATATTTTTTTCATAATCCTGTACCCCTATTTAAGATATTTTTTCGGATCTACAGCAACCCATTTCTCCGTTTCTTCACTATATACTTCTACCTGGAAATGAAGATGCGTACCTGTAGATCTACCTGTAGAGCCCATGTTTGCTATTACTTCACCTGCTACAACCATATCACCTTTTTCTACAACAATGGAATCGTCCTGAAGATGCATATACTTTACTTTTATCTTATTTTCATCAATCGATGATAGTATTGTAATTATATTACCTCCGCTTTTATGGTCAAGCACAACTGCTGTTACTGTTCCATCTAAGGCCGCATATACTTCATCGCCATCAACCTTTCTTGTAACTGCACGGATATCTATACCTGCATGAAATTCTGTTTTAGCATTTTTTTCTTTAGTTTTTTTAGGATTATTTCTTACCCCATAATCACTTGTAATTATAGTTGATAATGTAGGCCAAGTCATTTTGCTGTTCGATTCCTGAGAGAGCTCTGTATCAACGGTTAACGGCTTTGTGCCAGCACCCGTGCTGACCGGCGCAGCACTTCGCTCATACTTCGCACCGCTCTCGACCGCCAGCTGCAGTTGGTAAAATGTCTGTACATCCAATACGCCTGTTGCAGGCAGTGATAATTCCTTCTGCAAATCCTGCACCGTTCCGGCAGATTGTTCGCCATACCAGCCGTCTACATCCAGCTGGGTATTGAATATGCTGTTCAACTCACTCTGCACCGCTCCCGCTACAAGCCTTTCGGAAGCTGTGGGCTCCTTGCCCGTATTTCTCAGGATGATTTCATTCGGGTTAAGTAATTCTATCCGGCCATCGTCCACCTGCATCGTGCTGACGGTAAACATTGGCGGGTCATTATCTCCCGGCGGATCTCCGGCAAGATTCCTTATGTACTCCTCATTCTCCTGAGCTATTTCCGATGCCTTTACAACTACATCAGTGTAATGGTATTCGGTATCGCGGTATGTCACATAGCTTTGTGTTGTACTTGAATATTCATAAACAGTTTCTCCCGTCTCCGGATCGGTTGTTGTCGTATAGTTAAAATCTAAATGCCTATATGTCCATGATTTTGATACTGTTGCCTTGTATTTATATACAATTTCGGCAAGATTGGTTATTTTCTATTACCCTAAATAAATACTATCTGGTTTCGGTATTTTACCTTCAAAAATGTTATTAATAAATACAACTGTATTTTTAATAACTTGGTTATTCGGATCCCTCATAAGAAATTAGATTGCAGAGTGGGATCATTTGGGTTTATTTCGATTGCTCTCCTGCAATACTTCTCAGCCTCAATAACTCTTCCTAAAGCCAAACATTCCCCACTTAACTCTCTAACTATATCAGGATGTTCAGGATTTTGAGTATGTGCAGATTGAAATAAATCATATGATTTCTCATGAGCACCTATATGTTGATATGCTTTCCCCAAAATCCAAATAGCATTCCAATTAGTATCATAAGCCATAATAAATATTTTTGTGAGGAAAATACCTATGCTCAGAGTAAATTTGGTAAGTATCGGGGGGCTGACAATTCTTGCAGCATTACCAACTATTATATTTCTGCATATAAAGCCCGTTCCGATTTTGTATATTAGATTATAAAATATCTTACTTTTCATATATTTTCCTTCCTTGTGCAGAGTGTCGGATTGCCCGAGGTAAAGATATCTCTGCATCTTGCTTCTCAGCTTGTCCTTTGGATAAACAGCTTCCGTCAACCTGTTCAACGCATCGTAGCTGTATGTGGTCTGAGTGCCATCTTCTTCCGTTTGTCTAAAAAGTTTACCCCCTTAAACCCCCGGCTGCTCCCATTTTAGCATGGGCAAAAATACCAGTCAAGATATGGTTCACCATGAACCCTGGGGTGCAAATAGCGCAAATGATTAATATGTTCGTCACCGGTATATACAGAAGCTACATGTTACATTTCCATGGATTCACTTGTTATCCGGCACTTGCATGCTTATCTTTGTGAGCCGACGTGTGCCCCTGTGTCGCGTTTTGTTAACTGCCATAAGGTGTTTGCCCATTTGGCAAAAACAAACAGGATTTGGCGGCTTTTTGCGAAGGACTATTTTTCCTTCGGGATGCCGCGCAAATTGTTCTATGCCAGCTCAGTTGTGGGGTGAACCATGGTAATGAAAATGATGCAGGTTAAAGGAGCAGGGTCGCAGAGCTTCCCCGCTCCGTCTCACACCGTTCCGCAATGCGGGTCGGGGGACAGTTTTCATCGGGGTCAGAATTTGACCCTTGGGATCGGCTTCGGGGTCATATAACAAAAAATACCGAGAAATCACCGTAATTAAAAGAGTTTGTGAGGGCTACGGCAGGGGTCGCGGCTACTTCTCACAGAAATGGAGGTTATTACTCAGTAGTGGCAGACCGCACACCCTTTGTCATTAATTGTTTTTTGTATATTTTATGTCTACTCATTGCAAAACAGAAAGAAAGACGGTCATCATACTGTTGACAACCGCCATAATTTTAATTACTTGACTATATCATATGTTCTCATATCTATTTTGACCCTGTTCATAATTTTGTTCGCTTCAGATTGCGATGGACTTACTTCAAATGTTGCAAAATCAGAGTCAATATGTACCCTAACAAAAGGTTGCTCAAATTTGAAAACATTTTTGTCTTCTATAGTTTCTTTTGCAATATCATATATCTTTTTGATTCTTTCTGTCAGATTATCTGTCTTCAATTCGGTAAAACTTCTCTCTTCACCTTCTCCGTCATGAGATGCACTTACATGGTCTATACTATTTGACACTGTATTGATAAAAATAAACATAATTCCACTTGGCTTGGATTTATCAATACATGGGAACTCAAATATATATTTTAAACTACCTGTATTATTTGCAATTTCCTCCTTCCCACGTGATTTTATTTCTAGTCCTGTTAAAACTGAATCTTGTCGCCATTCATAAGCACGTTTAAGGGCATATGGCAATCCATCTTCTGTTGATTTAATTTGTTTATCCAATGCTATTTCCTCAATATCTTGAAAATCCAATGGATGTTCTGGAGGCTTTTCTTGCAATGCAGATATACATAGAGCTATAAATATTGCAAATATTGTAATTCCGAGAATTATAAATGTTATTTTTAAGAAACTATGAAATGATTTCATCTGTCTATCTCACCACCTTTACTTGTTGAATTGACTAAATAAATCATAGTATTGTTTTGTCTCTCTTCCATACTCTGCTGCTGCATAACCAAAGCCATTGTAGCGTGCAAGGGTTTTTTCAATTTCATTATCCGTTACATTGTTTAAATCAATTTTTAATATTTCTGCCTTCTGTTTTAACACTAATCCAGCATAAAATATATTTGTTTTATCATCTCTAAGTTCATTCCATACTTTTTCTCTTTGATGCCAATCATTATAGTCTATATTACTACCACTTATATCACCTCTGCTGATGCCAGCATTATAAGCATCAATAGCAGTTTCGGCAAAGATTTGTCCTAGTCCAGTAGAAGAATCTTCACGCATTAAGCTTGCAGGTTGAGGTGGTCTAACAAATACTTTCTGCCAAAATGAAAGATTGTCATAATCTTCGACTGAGTGGTTGTATCTATAGTATTCAATTACAAATGAATCTGCAAGAACATCAAGAGCATCTTTCATTCGTATTTCTTTAAAAAGAACAGCCTGTATCATAGCTTTTGGAACACCTAATTGTTCACTAACATCTGAAATTGTTTTATCGTATTTTAATACTATATCAATTGATTCATTGGTGGAATAGAACCCAATATTTTTATTTTCTTCGACGAAATTCAGGTGTTCTTTAATTAGCGCTCCTAATTGATTTCTTAGTTCCTGTTCTGACAGTCCACCATTACCTGTCTCCTGAGCAACTCTAAAATCCCCGAAACCAGCAGGTACCGGCTCGTCACTTAGTTCACACCATACGCCGCTCTCTACTGCCAGCTGCAGCTGGTAAAATGTCTGTACAACCAATACGCCTGTTGCAGGCAGTGATAATTCCTTCTGCAAATCTGCTACTGTTCCGGCAGACTGGCTGCCATACCATCCATCTACATCCAGCTGGGTATTGAATATGCTGTTCAGCTCGCTCTGCACCGCCCCCGCTACAAGCCTTTCGGAAGCTGTGGGCTCCTTGCCCGTATTTCTCAGGATGATTTCATTTGCCAAGGAGCAATCGCTATATTTCCCCCCACTCTTCGCAATAACCAATCAACTGTAAATATATGTATCAAAACCAACTTCAGCATCAATTCTACTTGCAAAATGAATAAATCTTTCCTTTAAATACATTGCAGGAATTTCATTACTCTCGATTTTAACAACAATCATAAATAACATGTTAAGACAGAGATTGCTCTTCAACTTCACTAATTCATCCACTTTGCCTTCTAAAAGTGACACTATTTTTTCTAATTGTTCGTTAATATCTATAGAAAATTCATATCCAGTACTAATAGTCCATGCTGTTTCTTTTCTTGCAGCTCTCCCATTCTTTATTAATTCTCCTTTTATATAGGTTTCTGAAGGCACTATTCCCAATTGCTCTGTTATATATTTAGGTTCAAATTTTTCTCCGTAAATACTGAATTCTACCATAACAGTAGTTTTGTCCACCATCTCTAAGCCTCCTATCATTCTATATTTTCATATGTCGGAATAAATTCTTTTGCTCCTTTTTTTCGCAACCATATATCTCCATTTTTATCAACAAATGTGTCGTATTTAGAGATTTCCGCATTTTTCCCAAGTGTTTCTTTTTTAATTGTATGTGGATCAATGTCATTTCTTTTTAAATAGTTAGCATCAACCTTCTTTGGATTAACAGGTGTTTTACCCGCGCCCTTAATAGTCTCAGCTAAAACTACTGTATCCCTTAGAGTTCTACCAAAGCTCGTCACGGCTACCGCACCACAAGCTACAGCAGCTGCGCCAAAAGCAATTGCGCCTACAATCGTAGGAGCCGTCCCAAAGGCTAACCCCCCAAAAGCAAGCGTTCCACCAGTTGTAGCTAAAGTAATACCTAAATCACCGATAACTCTTCCAGCCTGATATGCTATTTCATTATTTACAGAAGGGTTTGGTATTATTATATCCGCTACGCCAAATGTTGGAGCGTTTAGGCCAGCCATACCTACTCCTGTTAAAAAGTCCCTCGTACCACTTAATATATTATATAAATTATCGCTTGTACTACTCTTCCCCGTCCCCTGAGCATAACTGTCATACTGATCCGGTATACCATTCCCGTTATAATCCCCCGGTACATTGGATGGAGCATAGTTCGTCCTTACACTACTGGGTGGCGTATAGCTTGTTCTCTGAGCAGCATACCCGTCATACTGATCCGGTATACCATTCCCGTTATAATCTCCCGGTACACTTGATGGAGCATAGTTCGGTCCTGTATTACCGGTTGGACGCTGCACGACTGCACCAGTAGGTACAGGAGCAGCACTTCGCTCATACTTCGCACCGCTCTCGACCGCCAGCTGCAGCTGGTAAAATGTCTGTACATCCAATACGCCTGTTGCAGGCAGTGATAATTCCTTCTGCAAATCCTGCACCGTTCCGGCAGATTGTTCGCCATACCAGCCGTCTACATCCAGCTGGGTATTGAATATGCTGTTCAACTCACTCTGCACCGCTCCCGCTACAAGCCTTTCGGAAGCTGTGGGCTCCTTGCCCGTATTTCTCAGGATGATTTCATTCGGGTTAAGTAATTCTATCCGGCCATCGTCCACCTGCATCGTGCTGACGGTAAACATTGGCGGGTCATTATCTCCCGGCGGATCTCCGGCAAGATTCCTTATGTACTCCTCATTCTCCTGAGCTATTTCCGATGCCTTTACAACTACATCAGTGTAATGGTATTCGGTATCGCGGTATGTCACATAGCTTTGTGTTGTACTTGAATATTCATAAACAGTTTCTCCCGTCTCCGGATCGGTTGTTGTCGTATAGTTAAAATCTAAATGCTTGTATTCCCAAGTTTTTGTTTTCGTTGCCTTGTATTTATATATAATTTCGGTAAGATTGGTTATTTTATTTATGAG
The DNA here is from genome assembly GCA_964404395.1 of uncultured Oscillospiraceae bacterium. Lineage (GTDB taxonomy): Bacteria > Bacillota > Clostridia > Acetivibrionales > DTU013 > JAAYBT01. The sequence continues at coordinate 23,872 of CAYOKA010000011.1, forward strand.
ATTCCAGTCCGATGTTGAACTACTGCTACTTTGAAGATAATATACATCATCAACATATGACGTACCTGAAATCACGTTATAATGAACACTATCTCCTACCCAGCTTGGTACATGGCCTGTAGGATCCCACATGTTCACCGGGTTGTTCATAACGTAGGCATACCTGTTGAGGCTCTGTGGGGTATAAATGTCGCCCAGGTAGGTGTCCTGCGTGATAAATCTTCCATTATTTGAATTATACCATCTGGCGTTCATGTTGATAAGGCCTGACTTTTCATCATACTCATGCCCTGTATAGCCTACTGAGTTGTATGGCGCGGTTATACCTGTATAGATGTTGCCAAATGCGTCATACCGGTACTCCTCAATCTCGTCGCCGTGCCTGTTGGTCAGTCCGACCACATTCCTGATACCGTCATACTGGTAATACATCAGACCGCCATTTGTCTTGAGTGTCTCTTCCTTACCCGGAGTGATCCTGCCATGAAGCCCGAACATCTTCTGGCTGATCACCTGTCCATTGGCCTGGTAGTACTCTGCATACGGCGCGCCCTGCGGACTGTACTCCTTGTGCAGAGTGTCGGATTGCCCGAGGTAAAGATATCTGGTTCTTTCGATGTCCGAAGGCTCAAACCGGATTTCTTGCGGCTCTTGTGGCTCATGCTTGTATATCCCGTATTTGTTTCCCTTTCCGGGATTGTTGTATTTCCCGTACCCGTTGCCATTGTTGCCGCTGTTGCTCTTACTATTGCCATTTCCTTTGCCGTTCCCGTTATTACCGTTCTCCTTACCGTTGCCGCTATTGCCATTGTTGCCATTATTACCGTTTCCATTAGTTGGGGGTGTTCCCGTCCCGTCCCTTAAGTCCCCTCCGGCAGGCTGCCCGCCGGAGTTTTCCCCCATGCTTTGCTTAAGCTTCCTGATCTCATTCAGATCATAGTTTGCATCCTCTCTGTATACCATCCGTCCCAGTCCGTCATGTCCATATCTAACATAAGTACCGTCGCTGTACATGACCTCTTCCAATAAATTCAGGCCGTCATAGGTATAACTTTTTACTCCTTTATCGTTTGTCTCAGTGAGCAGATTCCCTCGCAAATCATATTCATAACTGGTGTCGCCTGCCTGTACCAATTGATTGGCAGCGTTATAGGCATACTCTGTCTTTCCCTCGTCATTTTCCATTGAAATACGGTTTCCAACCGTATCATAGGTATAGGTCACCCTGCGTTGGGGATTAATAAGGTATTGAGGCTTCTTGTCTATTATCTCAGGCCATATGATTTGACTGATTGCAGGATACAATTCCTGCTGCAGTTCTTCCTCCAATAGCGGCTCTTCTTCCAGACGCTGTCCTTTTCCATTCCCTTTGCCGTTATTTGATTTGTCTTTATTATTACCGTTGCCATTGTTACCGTTGTTTCCGTTGTTACCACTGTTACCATTGTTGCCATTCCCGTTGTTGCCGTTATTTCCGTTATTTCCACTATTCCCGTTATTATCGTTGCCGTTGTTCCCGCTATTGCCCTTACCCTCCTTATCCTTCTTCGCCGTAAGCAATAAGCTGAAATCAAAGTCAAGACTTGCAAGCAATGTATCCTTTATTTGCTCGAACATCAAGCCCGTATTTTTCTCCTTTTTATTGTCCTTATCATTACTTCTTTTGTTTCCGCCCTTTTGGCTGTCATCCCGGCTGTCATTATCCTGCAAATCAGGCTGCTCCTCAACCGGGATAATCTTACTGTCCTCCATTACATCACCGGTGTCTGCTTCTCCCTCATCAATCATTTGTATGATCTCACCGGCCTGCATCTTGCTTCTTAGCTTGTCCTTTGGATAGACTGCTTCAGTCAGCCTGTTCAAAGCATCATAGCTGTATGTAGTCTGTGCACCGTCCTCTTCTATCTGCCCTATAATATTTCCTGAGGTATCGTATTGATATCTAAAGGATGAAAGGGTCTTATTGCCTTTTAAGTTGCTTATTGAGGCAAGCTGCCCGTCCTCATCATATTCTCTTGCAATTTTATTCCCGTTTGCAAGGCTTCTACTTATTTCACGCCCTGCTGCGTCGTATTCAAACCCCGTAACATTGCCATCAGGGTCTGTCAGACTTGCCACACTGCTGCGGCCATCATAGGTGTATCTTGTTACTCTGTCCTCGCTGTTGACGATCTTCGCCATGTTGCCCGTCGCATCGTATTCGAAGGTCAAGCCCTTGCCAAGCTCGCTGTTATTCTGGCTTATAAGTCTGCCCAGGAGATCATAGGAAAAATTATCACGCGAATCGGGCGATTCCATTTTTGTCAGGTTGCCCATGATGTCATACTGGTAGCTGATAGAGTCCCCGCCATAATTGATGGTCGATGGCAAGCCTTCTGCGTTATACGTATACCTGCTGACAAGCCCATCGGGAGATTCTGCCTCGGAAAGCTGTCCGGCGGCGTCATATTTATAGATGCCAGCGCTGCCAAGGGGATTTGTTTCCTCCAGAATCTGTCCGTTCAGGTTGTATTTCCATCTACTTGTGTTGTTATTCGCATCGGTCATGGAGGTCATATTGCCAACCTGGTCGTAGCCATAGCCTGTCTGATAACCCATCGCATCTGTTACATTTACCAGCCTGTTCAACGGATCATATTCATATTTCGTGCTGCTTCCCAAGGAATCCGTCGTTTCGGTCAGATTGCCGACGCTGTCATACTGATAGGCGTATTTTATGCCCGACGGTTTGGTAACAGATATCAGTCTGTCAAGCAGATCGTACTCATAGCCATATACATTGCCCAATTGATCGGTTTGCGTTATAACATTTCCAACCTCGTCATATTCAACTGTCGTTTGATATCCCTCTTCATCAGTTGTTTTTACGACCCTGTTCAATGCATCATACGAGTATGATACACAGAAGCCTCTGGGATCTGTCTGCTTCAGTACATTGCCTTCATTGTCATAGAGGTAGCTGTATATAGAATCGTAAGAATCGGCTATAGCAGTAACCAAGGATAACTCATTATATTCAAATTTCCATACCGCGCCATTTGCATCCGTTCTTTCAACCATATTACCGGCGGCATCATACTCATATCTGGTTTCAGCCTCTCCGGGTGTGGTTTCGGAAAGTATGTTTCCTACGCTGTCATATTCGGCCAGTTCAGTCCTTCCAAGGGGATCTGCTGCCATTATTACTCTGCCGAGCGGATCGTAGGTATAGCTCCAGCATCCGCCCTCTTTTCCAATCTGCTTAGTCAGGTTGCCCAGTTCATCGTATACGTTTCTGATCTTTCCGCCCTTTGGATCAGTAACTGCTATCACACGATTCAAAGCATCATATTCATAAATTGTAGCATTGCTTAAAGCATCCGTGGATTTTATCAGATTCCCGGTCAGATCGTATTCATAGCTGTATGTATTCCCGTTTTTATCTGTTTGACCGGTGACATTACTCATGCTGTCATAGATTATATATTCGGTATTTCCCTCCGGATCGGTCATGCCGGTCGTTCTGCCTAAAAGGTCATAAGCGTATGAAGCTTTCCTATGCTGCTGTTCTGCCCAGAAGGTCGTAATCGTATGCTGTTTTGCCTCCTGCCGCGTCAGTTACCATTGTAATCCGGCTCAAGCTATCGTAGGCATACTCTGTAGCTGCCCCCAGATAATCAACGGACCTGATGAGCCTCCCCACATCATCATAGCTCATACATGTCTTTTGTCCAAGGACGTTCGTGGCTTCAACCATTCTGCCTTTCTCGTCAAAAGCATATGTCGCCCTGTTTCCATCAGGCCTGACAATTGCAGTAACCGCATCGAGGCTGTTGTATTCATAACCTGTTATCAGCCCCAGAGGATCAATTATTGCGGTTTGCCTTCCAAGATTGTCGTAGACATATTCAGTGATTTCACCGGTTTTGCCTGTGATTTCGGTAAGAAGATTTTTGTCATTGAATTGGTAGGTGATTTTATTCCCCGCCGGATCGACATATTCCGTCTTGTTTTCAGCCGCGAAGTAATTCCAGCGGTGATTGTTTCCCAGCGGATCAGCAATCTGTGTCAGCCTGTCATATATATCAAATGTATATACCGTCCTGTTGCCCAATGCATCCGTTTCAGCAATCACTCTGCCTGCGGCGTCGTATTCATAGCTTGTAGCGTTCCCCGCAGGATCCATTACATCAATTACCCTGTCAAGCGCATCATACACGAACATGTAAATATTTCCGGCCGCGTCCTCCATTTGATCCATACGTCCGAAAATATCATACCGGTATTTTGTCGTTTCTCCCAATGCGTTCGTAACCGATTCCATATAACCTGCATCGTTATATGTATATGTCTCTGAAGCTCCGTTCTGAAGTGTTTTTGAAATGACACTTCCGCTGTTGTCATAATTGTATGTGATTTCTGTTCCATCAGATGATGTTAGCTTTTCCAGTTGTCCTGCTGAATTATATGCGTAATTGTACCAGATCCCGTCAAAGCCTGACTCGTATACTGTTCTGCCCATTGCATCATACCTGTATACAGCCATTCTTCCGGCAGGATCGGTTACCCCGGTTATTCTGCCTTTTTCATCATACTGGTACGAAATGCTTCTCCCGGCGGCATCAGTTATGGTTTGAAGATTTCCTGCGTCATCATAGGCATAACTGAATGTACCATACTTATTGGCCACTTTTGTGATTCCGAATACTCCGTATTCATATTCTGTAACGCCGTTTATGCCTTCTTCTCTTATTAGGCGTCCCAGTGTATCATATTCATATCGGGTAATTTCTCCGCCCGGATTCACAACAGATCTCACTTTTCCGTTCAAATCATATTCATACTGCCGGCTTCTGCCCAACGTATCCGTAAAGCTGCTGATATAGCCGTCTTTATTGAACGCATATTTCGTTGCGTTCCCAAGAGGATCGATGACTGACGTGAGGCGTCCGGCTTTGTCATATTGATACTGATACTGATACTCCAGTCCCTCATCTTTGGTGGTTTTTATGACTCTTCCCATTGGGTCATACTCTGTACTGATGGTCAGCCCATCTGGTGTGATTTCTTCGACCTGCCTGTTTAAAATGTCATAGCTGTACTGCGTGGCTTGTCCTCCCGGTTTGGTCACCTTTGAAGCGTTTCCATAGCTATCATATTCAAAAAGAGTTATGGCTCCCGAGGGATCCTCTACAGAAGTGAGCAGCCCTTTTGAATCATATGTGAAGCCGAATTCACGCCCGTCTGCCTCTGTTCTTTTTGTAATCAGCCCCGAATCATTATATTCAAAGACCGTTACAACTTCTCCACTTTTGATTTTTGTGAGCTTGCCCCATACATTATGATACTCGTATTCGGATATGATTCCTTTTGCGTCTTTTTCATAAACAATGTTGTTATTTTCATCATAGTCGTATTCAATGACTCCCGTTACTCCTGACACTTTTGTTACATTGCCTGCATTATCATGCTCGTAATTCGTTATGCTCTGCATTGGATCAGTCTGTTTTACAATACGCTCATCTTCAATCTCATACTTCCAGCTTCCGCCTGTGCCGTCCGTTTTTACGGCGCTGCCTGCGCTGAATGAAAACTCAAATATTTCATCGCCCGCATGGTTTAAAAGCGCCTTGACCTTACCGTTTTCATTGTATTGATATGATTTGGACTCGCCCGTTGCGTTGGTAATGTTTGTCAGCCTGTTGCCGGAGTCGTATCCATATTGAACTGAATTGCCGTCCGGAGTCGTCACCCCGATCAGCCTGCCGGCTTCATCATAAGCATACGTGGTGCATTGTCCCATCGGATTCATAATAGAGGTAATATGTCCGTTTTCCCAGGTTATTGCAACCTTTCTCCCTGCGGTGTCTGTGATCTCGACGGGCTGTCCTTCATTATTGTAGACATATTGTATACTATTGCCGAAGATATCCTCATATTTTATTATCTTGCCTTCGCGTTTATCCTGCCCTGTCCGCCATGGAGCCTGATAACCGTTGTATGTATACTTCTGTCCGGTTTTTGTCGTAACAACATATTCATATTGCCGGGTGTTTGACAGTTACATAGGAATAAAAATCCTGTAAGCCTTAAGATAGGCTTATTTTTTTGTCAAATTTTAAAAATATATATTGCGCAATGTGTCGCAATGTGTTATAATACAAGCATTATACGAATGACGAGGTGTGTGAAATGAGGCTACAGACTTCCGAATCTAAAAATGCGACTTCCTTCTATGTAACAAAATCCGTTTACAGCAATGGTACTCGCAGTACCAAGATTGTAGAAAAGCTTGGAACCTATGCGGAGCTACAAATAAAATTAAACGGCAGAGATCCCTACGAATGGGCAAAGGAACATGTTAGAGAACTAAACCGCATTGAAAAAGAAGGCCGAGAGCCCGATGTCATTGCTAAGTATTCGCCTTATAAGCGAATTGAGAAGGATCAGCGTCGTTGCTTTAACGGCGGATATCTTTTCTTACAGCAGCTATATCACGAGCTAAAACTACATAGACTTTGCAAGGATATTACCAAAAAGTATAAATTCGAATTTGACTTAAATTCCATTCTCTCCAGACTCATTTATGGCAGGATATTATTCCCTTTATCAAAGCTTGCAACATATGAAGAATCCAAAAAATTTATTGAACAGCCCAATTTTGATGTACACCAAATATACAGAGCGCTTGGTTATCTTGCGAAAGAGACTGATTTTATTCAAAGCTCTCTTTACGAGAACAGCCTAAAAATATCAAAAAGGAATACCGGTATACTTTACTATGACTGCACCAACTATTACTTTGAAATTGAACAAGAGGATGGCAATAAGCAGTATGGACCCGGAAAAGATCATAAACCCAACCCTATTGTCCAAATGGGGCTGTTCATGGACGGGGATGGTATCCCACTAGCTTTCAGCATCAACAGGGGCAACATGAATGAACAACTCACTCTAAAGCCTCTAGAGAAAAAGATATTATCTGATTTTGAGCTTTCG
>CAYOKA010000012.1:0-30512 GCA_964404395.1 uncultured Oscillospiraceae bacterium
CATCCCGTTCCCCCGCAAATCAGCACATGCGCCCTGAAATAATCCATTTTGCTCCCTCCTGCAATATCATAGTATTTATTCGAACCCAATTAATTATTCTCTTCCTCTTCTACAGCTCCTATTGTAAAATCACGGCACACCCTTCCGTTGACTATGTGTTCAGCTACCACTCTTGCTGCTTTTTCAGGTGTCATCCTTACATAGGTGGTCTTCGTTCCATCCGCACTGAATACTTCTGCAATGGGTTCCAGTCTGCACACACCGATACAACCGGTCATCGAAACAGCCACATCTCTGAGGCCTCTTTTACCGATTTCTTCAACAAAGGCATTCATAACCGGTCTGGCACCGGCTGCAATACCGCAGGTGGCCATACCGACAACAACACGGATACCATCCTTGTTTGTCCTCATATTTATCTGGTCCAGCGTTTTCTTTCTTATTGCTTCAAGTTCCGCTATCGATTTCACTTAAAACACCTCCGAATATTTCTTCTAATCCTTCACTTATATATTCACGAAGCCATACAATCACTTCAAATTCCGATATTGGGACTTCTCCAAGGATTTGTTTGACTTCCCTTGAATTGAAAATAAACTGTTTATCTCCATTTTCAAGCTGCAAGTGGATTTCCACTGTTGGGTAGCCAGCTGCCATATCGGTAATGACCCCCGGCAAATCTCCAAGAGGAGGCCTGTCGATATTATTGATTTCATATCCAGCTGTTACCACTGTCCCAACACCCTTTTGTGAGCTAATGGCGAAATATCCACCCGACTGCTGCGCCGATGCTTTAAACAGTGGTATTCCCAGTCCAACCCTCCTGGTAGTTCTGGCAGTAGTAAAGGGATCTGTCACCTTAGCCAGTAAATCACTGTCCATACCGCATCCATTATCCTCAATAACTATCTTCAGCATTCTGCCCCCGGCTTCTGTAATCAATAGAACCTTCACCAGGCTTGCTTGTGCTGTTGTGGAGTTCTGCATGATATCAAGGATGTGCAGCGATATTTCTCTCAAGTCCCTTTATCCTCCAACCAATCTGAAAAATAAAAAATTCTATGAATCCTTATATTTTTTCAGAATTTTGTCAATCTCGTCAGGAGTAACCTTTCCATACACATCGTCATTGATCATAATAACAGGTGCAAGACCGCATGCGCCTATACAACGGCACGCATCCAGCGAAAACTTTCCATCCTCTGTACAATCACCCACCGATATTCCCAGCTTTTCCTTAAGCTTATCCAGTATCAGGTTTGAGCCTTTTACATAACAAGCCGTTCCCATACACACGTTCACCTTATATTGGCCCTTCGGCTTGAGTGTAAACTGAGTATAGAATGTCACGACGCCATAAATCTCAGAAAGCGGAATATCCATTCCCTCTGATATCTTTTTCTGAACGCTCATGGGCAAATATCCATATACATCTTGGGCTTCATGTAGTACAGGTATCAATGCTCCTTCAATATTCTTATACTTTTCGATGATTTCCTGCAATTTGCGTTCTTTTTCGTCAACGCATCCACAGCAGTTACTGCTCATTTTTCAAGACCTCCCCAGAGATTTATTTTATCAATTGTTAAGTATTTAACAAAACTGATAATATTATAACAAAAACTTAGATATAAAACAATACACAAAAGCAATAAATTTTCTGGAATTCTGTATACATTATACAAATAGGTTAATAAGATCACATGGATTAAACCCAGTGTCTGCCTTATTTTCTGCATCAATGTTTCTTTTGCTATTTATACCATTTATATGACCAGCTACATCTATCATACTTTCCCGTTCCAAAATATCTCCCAAATAGTGCGCATCTGACGACCTTATCAATTTGTAGCCATCCAGCTCCGGATGCAGTGCCCTAAATGCGGATTCATCACAGTTTTTTGATATTTCAAGGTATCTTATACCCAATTCCTCGGGAATCAATCCCAAATTGGAGAGCATGCTGTAGGAAGGTCTGTCCACATGGGCTGGAATTACCGCTCCTCCAAGGCCTCTGACCAGTGAGAAAACCTCATCCACAGTTAGACTTGAGGCAGTAACAAGCAACCGATCTTCTTCGCCAATAATCTGATCGTTTTCATCCATAAGGTATTGATTGCCAAATATATCCTTCCTGTTGCTAATTGCCGGAAGAGAGTGGTGTACTATGTCATGCAATTTCATCGCACTTTTCAGATCAGGCAGAAGGCAGACAAGATGAATTTCCTCACAGGACTCTAATTCCATCCCGGGAATAAACACGAGTCCGCGATTATGGGCACAAATGCTGACGGCTTCCAGATTGGCACCTGAGTTGTGGTCCGTAAGAGCAATTGCATCAAGGCCTTTCATAACAGCCATATTTACGATGTTATTCGGTGTCATGTCCTCGTGGGCACATGGGGAAAGCGCCGAATGAATGTGCAAATCCACTGCGTATTTCATGCCAACTCCTGTATAAGTGTAGCTTCTCCTGTATAATCTACTTTTATTAAAGCCTTTTGCCCTATTAGTGCCACTTATCCGGTGGCACTATATTTTATATGCCGCAATCATGTGCAATGCAGCATATCTCATAAGTGCTCAGTTCTGAACTAATAATGGTTATATTTTCGTCAGCTGCTTTATCTATAGTGGCTTTATCAACTTTAATTCCTTCCGGTATGATAATGCAGGAAAGCTCTGAAATTGATGCTACGGCAACAATGTTTATATGGGTATGTACCGTCACCCAAGCATTGCACTTTGGCGCATGGGACATAACCCAACTCAGCAAATCTCCGCAGTAAATTCCCTTTATCTCAACATTATTAGCGGGGTCACCCGTCAAAATCTTGGCTTCCAGCTTTTCTGCAAATTCTGTTACAAGCATTATCCAACCACCCCATTAACATAAAATCATTACGCTTCGCCAGGCTTCAAGCAAAACCCGCCTTCTCCTTACATTCAATTGGTATCCTCCATGCAGCTTCTATCGATCGCCGCTTTGAGCGATTTAGCCGTCCTTGTCGCTTTGGTCACCCTTGTTGCTTTCTTCTCCATGTCCCTTGTTCTCATTGTAAGGCAGCATGTTTCCCAGCCCTTGCATTTGTACAGACAAATCACGTAGCTTTTCGCGTAGCTTAAAAATACAATCTGTTTCCTGTGCCATGCCTCTTACAATATCCTCAGCCAGTGCACGGCAGTTCGGAGCCCCACAGGCACCGCAGTCAAGTCCGGGCAATCCGTCATTGATTTTCTCAAGATCCTCGAGCTTTTTCATCGCTTTCCCAAAATCATCGTCCAGCTTCATGACAGGGGTATATACAATTTCCTCCGTCCAGTCAATATTGTCATCGTAAGTATCCTGAAGCAAATTGCTTTTATCCATCGTTTTTGCATCATCAACATGCTTTTTTATCCTGGTCTTTGCCACATAAACATTTTCCACAGTTAAGGGGCCGCCCAGACATCCACCGGTGCAGGAAAGGGCTTCAATAAAATCGACTCCCTCAATTTTGTCATTTTCCACTTCTTCAAGTATCGTGATGACATTGTGGATTCCGTCAACTGCAAGGAACCTGTCTGTGCCGATTGCCAGCCCTTCGCCGCCCGAATTAGCCCATCTGATGCCTTCATAGCCGGCCTGTTCCAACTGTTCCGGCTCCTCAAGCTTGTCCAGGCACGCAAGCATTTTAAGGTAAATATCTTTTATTGATATTACTCCATCTACGGAGGACTTTTTGCTTTCATAAGGTGCTTTTACGCTTGTGGCTTTCGCCGGGCAGGGCGTAATAAAGAAAACTCCGATGTCAGACGGATTGAGCTGCATTTGCACCGCAGCCTTCTTTTTGGCGATTTTGGCCGCAACCTCCATCGGTGATTCCAATTTCACCAGCTGATCAATCAGATTGGGGAAACGCACCTGTATTAGCCTTACAACTGCAGGACAGGCTGAAGAAATCAATGGCTTTTTAATGCTTTTATCTGCCAGTAGCTTTTTAGTGGCGTCGGTTACAAATTCCGCTCCTCTTGCTACTTCGTATATATCATCGAAACCGATTGCCTTTAATGCATTCAGCAGCATGTTTCTGGAAAATTCAGGCTTAAACTGGCTGTATAGAGTGGGAGCCGGTATCGCTATCTTATATTTAAAAGACAATATACCGGAAAAATCATCGGTTATTGCTTTTTTCGCGTGATAAGGGCAAATCCTTATGCATTCCCCACAATCAATACATCTCTCATTTATAATGCGCGCCTTTTCCTGCCTGACTCTGATTGCTTCGGTAGGGCATCCCTTTATGCAATTTGTGCAGCCCCTGCATTTGCTTTCATCAAGCGTAACAGAGTGAAAATATTTTGCCATTAATATACCTCCCGCCCTGATGTCATATGCCTTATAGCCTTGCCCGCATTACAGTCTTAATGCCATAATGCCTTTATACTTAAATACTTACTTAAATTCCACGGTAATTGTTACCTTAGTTCCCTTTCCGACCTGTGTGTCTATTTCCAGCTTGTCCGTGTATCTTTTTATATTGGGCAGACCCATTCCTGCTCCAAAGCCCATTTCCCTGACCTCGTCGGAAGCAGTCGACCAACCCTCCTGCATTGCCAGGTCAATATCGGGAATGCCCGGGCCGTGGTCTGTGATAGTTACGATAATCCTCTCGCTGCTTATCTCAACATCAGCAAAGCCGCCGTTCCCATGGATAACAGCATTGATCTCAGCTTCGTACATAGAAATTGCCGCTTTTTTTACCAATACAGGATCTATCCCCAGCTGTACCAGTTTTTTCTTCACACTGCTCGAAGCTTCTCCTGCGTAAGTAAGATCACGGGCAGGTATTTCATAATGCAGTTTCATCAAACTGTCACCCACTACCAGACACCCTTTCCCGTCAAGCCGGCACTATAGAGCTTTCCGCAGGCAATAAACATCGGATCTTTGGTTGACATCAGTGTAATATCCTTTTCCTCTGCAAGCTCAACTATGCCCTGTCCCGGAACCTTCCCCCTCACAAACACGACCACCTTAATATCCATCATTTCAGCAGTCCTTACTACCTGCGGGCTGACAAGACCCGTCAACAGTAATACATTTTCCTTCACATATGCCATAACATCGCTCATTAGATCTGAACCGCAAGCCGAAGCAATTTCCATATCCAGATCATTTCCCGATATCAGAGCTGCATCGAGGATTTCTAAAACCTCATTCAATTTCATAGCTTAATCCTTTCAATGTTTAGCCGTATGCTATTATACTAATATTTTAGCATATTGTTAATGTATTAACAATATTTCGTTTGCGTAAAATGAACCATATCAATTTTGTGCTTAGTTTTGCAGGTAATGGGAAAATTATCGGGATATTAATCCATATTTGTTGACATAATCACACAAATTAATCAGTTATTCTTGGCTTTGTGAAGAAAAAGAGGTACAATTTTCAAAATTGTTACCCCATTAGTTGAAAAATCTATCAGTTGTAGATCAAAACTGGCTCCCCTATCCAGAAGTCTTCGCCATCTCCTAATCTAGTCAGCCAAAGTGGCATTTTTTACAACATCCTCAGGCACATCGATAACAAAACCTCCATCGTAACCACTATATATAATACTTACACTAATATCATTAGCTACCGCTACCTCATCCTCACCTTCTATTTTGCTTTGCATCATTTTCATATTGACTTTTATATAGTTTATCAAATATGTGGTTCTGTTCAGAGAAATTTCCACTGAAAAATCACTAAACTTCATGCTGTCATATGCGTCTCGGTTAATAGCAAAATCCTTCTGGGCCATCACTTTTTCAAACAGATCCGATAAGAACACATCCCCCTTGAGCAGAATTTCCTCATCATATTCACTATCAATTTGATTGAGCCCTGTACACAAGATGTCATTGTTGTTTAGTACATTGTTATCGGCCTTACCTTTTAGCAGCTCCTTGTATTCTGCATCCGTGTATGTGCGTTTATCCCATATACCAATCAGTGGATTTAGCGTGTATGATGCATTATCGGCATAGTAAGTACTGGTTTGTACTTGTATTCCGGCAGTCTTTATCAAGAGATCCATTTGCCCCTTTTGGCTTGTCATGTCCAAAGCTGTTGTTGCATTGATAGCTGTATTCATAGCGGAATCACCTAATGCAGCATTGCCCTTCACATCCATGACCTGTTTGAGTTTTTTAACCTTTGCCATTTCCTCGTCTGATTTGTCCAATATTTGCTTTATGCTGTCATACTTGGCTTCATCGCATATAAGGGCTGCCCTTGTCCTGCCATCCCAAACAACCTTTTTGCCCATTGTTTCGGCTACAAATCGGAGCGGTATGTATGTTGAATTCCTATAGAGAATGGGAGCAGCGTTGAGCGATACTGATTCGCCATTTACAAAGGCTTCCTTTTGCCCTATCAGCAAATAAATCTTTGTCTGACCATCCCATACGGTGACACTTTTTTCATCATGATTGTAAATGATATGCTCATCATCATTGGGTACGCCCAGCTTAATGAGCAATTCTCTTAATGGCAACATTGTACTGTTGTTAATAGAAAGCGGCACCTTTTCAAACTTCTCGAGCCTGCCATCCATAATAATCTTGACATCCGGTACTTCAACCGGATTCGGTGGCTGCTCGGCCGCAGCAAAAACATTGCTGGTCAGCAGAAGCGCTATTATCATTATAAGTATATTTGATATTAATCTCTTTATTTTCTTTATTCGCATATCCTTCCTCCACTGAGGTATTATTTCCTTTTATTGTAACATTCAAGCCTTCCCGGTGTCAACATACCATTTATGCCATAGGTTCAGGAAAAATAATCTCCCCTGGTGATTTCAATCAGCCCTTCCTTTGACATCAATCACAACAAGCTCGGGCGGGTTGAATACACGCGGTACAAGAAGAGGATTGGAAGCGCCGCGGCTCACGATATGCGTTAATGAGTCGTGTTTATACATTCCTCCGGCATATTTGGGAAACCAGCCCTGATCCGGTGCATACAAGCCGTTTAGAAGCAGCGGGATACGTATTTGCCCACCGTGTGAATGTCCGGAAACCACCAGGTCAAAATCATATTTTTTGTATTCATCAATCCGCTCGGGGCGATGAGCCAGAAGAATCTTAAACCCGGGTTCATTCAGCAATGGTAGAAATGCACCTTCCATTTCACCGGCCCAATCGGGTGTCGGGCTTTCAAACAGCTCTATATCCGGGTCATCGATGCCTGCAAAGGTAATCATCGTGTTACCGGCCATCCTTTGCTCGTATTCACCCTCAAGAACCTTTACCCCATAGCTGCGAATGACCTCTTTTATGGACTCCACATCAAAGGACCAAAGCTCGTGGTTTCCTGTAACATAGAATGCTGGCGCAATTCCCCTGATCCCTTCCAGAAGTAATCGTACGCCACTAAACGGTATCTTGTCATCTGCGATATCGCCGACGAGTAAAAGTACATCCGGCGACTGCTTTTTAATCAGTGATATGAGTTCTCTCTGATCCTCCCCATAAATACGGCTGTGCAGATCTGTGATCAATACGATTCTGAAGGACTCCCTCGCCTTCATTTTATCTGTTTGAACGGTATACCTTCGCACTATCAGTCCATTATAAAAAGCGGTAAAGGCAAGAATAATCGCAAGGCCGATACTGATAAGTATTATGGCTTTCTTTTTTTTTACCAAAAACGTTTTTCCAACATTATTCGCTGCTTCTGTTCCTACACTCATTGTCTATACTCTGTCTCCGTTTTTTCTGTCTAGCCATCTGCCAATATCATACCACAGACATTGCAAAAAATCGCTTACGGCATTTAATCTCTGTTTGTCCTTATTCTGTGATCTCACACCTCTTCTATAGCTTTCGATAATAGTATATTTTCAGAAGTCCTTTCACCACAGCCGTGTACATCAAAGCTCCCAGTAACGAAAAGAAAACAGTCTGATCAAAGAAGCCGGCAATGACCGTAGCGACAGCCAATCCTAAAATACACGCAGTCATTCCCCATGCACCGGACTTTTGCATGATCACAAGCCTGCGCTCATCGTTTTCTTCAATAAATAGTTTTTTTAATGATCCTTCCTTCCTCGCGGATACAATGTATTTAACAAGGACTACTAATATTCCAGCCTCAATTCCCGCGAAAGCTCCTGTATGAAAGCCTCTGATAAAATCGGGAATGACCGTGCCTTTGCTAAGAGCTAAAGCAAAATAGAGCAAAGCTATACAAATAAAAATCGCCAGCAACCAGATAATCCTTACGCGGATTTTCCTTTTGAATTTATCCATTTTAAAAATCCTCCACTTCTGAAAAATCAAATATTTCCTCAATCGACAGCCCAAAATATTTTGCGATTTTGTATGCCAACACCAGTGAGGCCGTATATTTCCCTCTCTCAATCGAGGTGATTGTCTGCCTTGTCACACCAACAGCCAGCGCCAGCTCTTCCTGTGACAATTTTTGCTGTTTGCGCAGTTCCGGTATTCTTGTTTTCAAATAATCTCTCCTTGCAAAACTAATAAAAAAGCAAAGCACGCTTTACATTTTAAGTATAGTATGCTTTGCATATAATGTCAAGTAAACTTTGCAAAATTTTCTCAGTTTTCTTTGACAAGTAAAAGTGGACCTCGGTACTCGTTTTTGCAATTACTTTAAAATCTTTTGGTGGTCATTTGACCCGGGCAAGCAGCTCATTGACCTGATGCAGATTAGGCATACCCGGTATGCCGCCCCTCTTTCCTAAGCAAAGCATTGCCGCAGCGTTAGCGAATCGCACATATTCTGTTAGCTTTTCCGCTATATTTTCAAACGGAGCTCCCTTAATAATGCAATAGAGAAATGCGCCCCAAAAAGAGTCACCTGCCCCTGTTGCATCTACCAGTCGCTCAGCCGGAAATGCCGGAATCAAAGCACGAGTCTCCCCGACACCAAGCATGGAACCTTTTTCTCCGAGTGTAACCACAGCAATGGATACATCCTTTTCTAATAGAACATCAAGTGCTTTTTTAGGGTCAGTGTATCCGGTCAAAAGCTCAGCCTCATCCTCTGATAGCTTGACGAAGTCTGCATAGGGAAGCAATGAACGCATTTGTTTGCGCGCCTGTGCCTCACTGCTCCATAAGGGAGCACGATAATTGGGGTCATAGGAAATATGCGCACCCGCTTTTTTTGCAGTCAGAATCCCATGAAGAGTCGCCCCCCGAGCCGGTTCATCGGTCATCGACAGAGAACCCACATGAAACACTTTACAAGAGGTCAAAATCTCCGTCTTTAGCTCTGAAGCCTTAATGCACGTGTCAGCACCCGGTTTTCTCGCAAATGCAAATTCACGTTCAGCATTTTCTAAAAGTGATACAAATGCGAGCGTAGTAAAGGCATCATCCGTAAAAACCAATCCACTTGTATCCACGCCTTCATCATCCAAAACATTTGCTAAAAACCGTCCATGGGAGTCGTTGCCTACCTTCCCCAGAAAGGCAGTCTTAAGACCGAGCCGTGCCGCTGCGCACACAACATTTGCAACCGCGCCTCCCGGATTTTGTTCAAACAAGCGCATGTTGTTTTGCGAATAACCGCTTTCTGTAAAATCAATAAGCAGCTCACCCATAGAAACTAAATCAAACATGTTGCCTCCTATTATCTACAATTAATGTTTGTTAAGTATGTATATCCTGTCATCATAAATCAACAAAAACTTTTTCATAGTATAACATAATAGGCTTCTGTTTGCACAATATCTAATGGATGCGGGGCATGACCTTGCAGCCATGCCCCACTTGATTTCCTTTATCCTTTATATGGTAATAATTGGCACATCACTTCTCGTGCCGTTGATAAATCCCCCTGGGCGTGTAACCGGTGTGAAGCAGCTCATGTGATTTATGTCCAAGAGGCGTGCCCAGGAACTCTTCATATAGCTTGTTCACAGAAGGATTCTCATGAGATTTCCTCAGTGTTTTTCCCTCGTCCTCCCTATATATAGCCTCCATGCGCTTTTGCCTGATAACATCATCAGTAGGCCTCGGCTGGCCTCCGCCGCTTATACAGCCTCCCGGGCATCCCATTACTTCAATAAAATGATAAGGCGAGCTCCCATCCGCAACCTCGCTCATAAGCTTCGCCGCACCGCTCAAACCACTGGTTACCGCAATTTTCAGCGTTACGCCATCAAGGAACCGATAAGCGTCCAATGGCTCCTCAATTTTCACTTCCGCAGTTTTTATCTGCTCCAGACCGACGATTGGCGTGACATGCAGCTTCTCAAAAGGCAGCTCGCGACCGGTGACAAGCTCGTAAACTGTTCTTAATGCCGCTTCCATAACTCCCCCGGTAGTTCCGAAAATATCTGCCGCCCCTGTGGACAGTCCAAGAGGATTATCAAACTCAGTATCCTCAAGAGAGCAAAAATCAATGCCGGAATCCTTGATCATACGCGCCAGTTCACGGGTAGTCAACACTGCGTCCACATTTGCAAGGCCTCCGTTAGCCAATTCAGGCCTTGTAATCTCGTATTTTTTCGCTGTACACGGCATTATGGATACGACAAACAGGCTTTCAGGATCAATGCCCAGCTTATCTGCATAATAGCTTTTAACCAATGCCCCAAGCATGACATGAGGCGATTTACAGCTTGAGAGGTGATCCAGCTCGTCGGGCCATGTATGCTCCACATACTTAATCCACCCGGGGCTGCAGCTTGTGATCATCGGCAGCACAGCTCCCTTTCCCGAAAATGTATCTGCTACCCTTGCAAGCAGCTCACTTCCTTCTTCCATAATAGTCAGGTCCGCAGCGAAATTGGTGTCAAATACATCATCAAAGCCTATTTCCTTAAGTGCCGATGCCATTTTTCCGGTTACCAGTGTACCGGCTTCGTAACCGAATTCCTCTCCCAAAGCGGCGCGCACCGCAGGAGCAGTTTGAACCACTACTCTCTTGCTCTTGTCAAATAGAGCGTCCCATACGGCTTTTATTGCGTCCTTTTCCTGTAACGCGCCAACGGGACATATGGTTGTACACTGGCCGCAATAGGTACAGTTCACGCTGTTCAACGGCAGATCGGCCGCGGGGCCTATAACTGTTTTAAACCCTCTGTTCTGTGCATTCAAGATTCCGACACCCTGTATTTCATTGCATACGGTAACACATCTCCTGCACAAGATACACTTTGACATGTCACGTACAATCGACGGAGAATTATCATCCAGACAGGTCTTGGATTTTTCCCCATCAAATCGTGGATTGCTTACGCCAAGCAGCTCCCCGAGCTTCTGAAACTCACAGCTCTGATTCCTCGTACAGCTCAGGCAATCCTGAGGATGATCAGACAGCATAAGCTCGTAAAGCAGTTTTCTGGTCTTCTTCACCTTTTCCGTGTTGGTGTGGACCACCATTCCCTCTTTCACCTTGACGGTACATGATGCCTGAAGGGTTTTGGCGCCCTCTACCTCCACCACACATATTCTGCATGAGCCTATCTGATGAACACCCTCCAAATAGCATAGGTTGGGTATGATGATATTGTTCCTTTTGGCTACCTCCATGATAGTTTCGTCCTGCCTGCCTGTAACCTTTTTGTTGTTTATTTTTAAATTAATCGCATTAGTCATTCCTGGCACCTCCTGTCGCATCTAAGGCATCTCATGGCCTCTGCGGTGGCATTAAGCTTGTGATATCCCACTACAACTTCATCAAAGTTATCACTTCGTTCTTCGGGCGAAAGGTATTTCATTGGGAACCTCTCATGCTCCATAACCTCATCCTCATCCACTGCCATAGGTATATCAATATCCTCTCCGGTATTGAGCACTCCTTTTCCGCCCAGGAATTTGTCAATTGACTTTGCAGCATCCTTTCCGTCTGCAATAGCTCTGATCACTGTATCGGAACCTCTTGCCACATCACCACCGGCAAATACGCCCTTCATTTTCGTCATAAGCGTATCACGGTTAGTAACAAAGGTTCCCCACTTTGTCACCTCAACCTCATCCTTGTTTATGAATGGAAGATCGGAATACTGACTTACAGCCGGAATGACCATATCTACCTTCATCCTGTACTCGGAACCGGGAATAGGCTTCGGCTTTCTTCTCCCACTGGAGTCAAAGCTGCTTAATTCCATCTTTACGCATTCAATTTCCTTTATCCTATCCTTTCCGATAAAGCTTGATGGAGCAACAAGCGGAATAATCCTTACGCCCTCATCTATTGCATCCCTTATTTCCCTGGCATCTGCAGGCATATCTTTTATTTGGCGCCTGTAAAGAACCGTTACCTCCTTTGCTCCAAGCCTCAGAGCCGTTCGTGCGGCATCAATGGCTGTGTTTCCTCCTCCTATGACAGCCACGCTTTCCTTTACATTAACATCGCAGCCCAGATTTACATCCCTAAGGAAATCCAATCCGTGATATACATCCTTCAAGTCCTCTCCGGATATATCGACTTTATTGGAAAACTGCGTACCGGTTGCGATATATATTGCATCATGTTTGTTTCTAAGCTGATAGAATGTCATATCGGTGCCTATTTCCGTATCGAGGTGGATCTTGACACCAACCTGCTCGATTACTCTAATTTCGTGCTTCAACACTTCTATAGGCAGTCTGTATTCCGGTATTCCAAAAGCAAGCACTCCTCCTGCCACAGACTGGGACTCATACACATCCACATCGTAACCAAGCCTGGCCAGATAGTATCCACAGGTCAGGCCGGAGGGGCCGGCACCAATTATTCCGATGCTTTTGCCATTCTTGGGGAAAACAAGATCTACATAGGGTTCATCATTTTTCAGTACATAATCTGCTACATATCTCTTGAGATCTGAAATCGCAATGGGCTCATCCAACTGGCCTCTCCTGCATTTGCTTTCGCATTCATGCGTGCACACTCTTCCGCATACAGCCGGGAATGGATTATCCTTTCTGATAAGGTTATATGCATCCCTAAGCCTTCCGGCAGCCACAAGAGCAATGTAGCCGGGTACATTCACCCCGGCAGGGCAAGCATTTTGGCAGGGAGAAATGAACATGTCGGCACATACGCCGGCTCGACAGTACTTATACTTGATGTGCTCCTCAAACTCATCCCTGAAATTACCAATCATGCTGAGCACCGGATTTGGTGCAGTCTGCCCCAGACCACATATAGCAGTCTCTTTTACCATATCTCCGATCTCCTGAAGCGTTTCAATATCTCCTTCTTCACCCTCACCTATGGTGATCTTTTCAAGAATATCCAGCATCCTTTTGGTTCCAAGTCTGCATGGTACACACTTACCACAGGATTCGTCCTGAATGAAATCCATAAAGTATCTTGCCATGTCGACCATGCATGTGTCCTCATCCATAGTGATCAAACCGCCGGAGCCCATAATAGCTCCAAGCTTTACCAGCGAAGCATAATCCATTGGTGTATTCAGATTTTTGCTGGTAATACACCCACCGGATGGGCCGCCTGTCTGAGCAGCCTTAAATTCTCCGTCCTTTCGGATACCTCCGCCTATATTGAAAATAATTTCTCCCAGAGTAGCTCCCATCGGCACCTCAACAATACCGGTATTATTTATTGCTCCCGCAAGAGCAAACACCTTAGTGCCCTTGCTGTCAGCAGTACCGAAGCCGGAGAACCAATCACCGCCCTTGAGCAGAATCGGAGGTATGTTGGCATAGGTTTCAACATTGCTTATAATGGTCGGCTTACCAAAGAGTCCACTTTCAAAGGGAAATGGCGGCTTCTGCCTCGGCTCGCCACGCTCCCCTTCAATAGAAGCCAGCAGCGCAGTTTCCTCGCCGCAGACAAAAGCGCCTGCTCCGATTCTTATCTCGATATCAAAATCAAATCCTTTTCCCAATATGTTTTGCCCTAACAGGCCGGCTTCTCTTGCCTTTTCTATTGCCAGGCTCAGCCTTTCTACGGCCAGTGGGTATTCGGCGCGCACATAAACATAACCCTTGTGAGCTCCGATTGTATAGCCACCTATCATCATTCCCTCAATAATTCTGTGAGGATCACCTTCCAGGATGCTCCTGTCCATAAATGCGCCCGGGTCGCCTTCATCTGCATTACAAACCAGATACTTCATGGCATCCTGAGCCTTCATGCCTGAATCAAGCTTGATTCCCGTAGGGAAGCCCGCGCCTCCCCGACCTCTCAGGCCGGACTTTTTAATCTCATCTACCACCTGCTGCGGCGAAAAATCATTCAGAACCTTTGAAATTGCCATGTACCCATCGTTTGCTATGTATTCTTCCATTGAGCCATAGTCAATGCTTCCGCAATTATCAAGAGCGATTTTTGTTTGATTTTTGAAATAGTCAATATCTTCTATATATGGAACATTCCTGTCCAAATTTCTATCAAAATATGTTTTGTCGATTTTTATCTTTCCATCAATAAGATGTGATTCAACAATAGCAGGTATATCCTGAGGCGTGAGCAATGTGTAGAAAACGCCCTTCCCAGGCACAATACCATCACTGTCGGCCTTCTTTCCATCCTTCCATCCATCCAATACTGTCACTGTCATTACCGGTCCAAGATCACAGGTTCCTATGCAGCCCGTCTCCGTGACAAGTACCTTTTCTGTAAGCCCATGTCCCTCCAGGCATTCTATAAGAGCATCCTTTACCGCATGACAGTTGGAGGAAATACAGCCGGCACCTGAGCATACGAGTATTTTAAAGCTCTTCTCTCCCTGTTTTTTAAGATAGTCATTCTTAATTCGTATAAGATCTGAATTATCACCAATCTTTAATATCTGTCGCATGTTTCCCCTCCTCAATACTGTTCTATGATGCCGCGAAGCTTATCCGGGTTCACCTGCTTATAAACCTTGTCATTGATGGTTATAGCAGGTGCCAATCCGCATGCTCCTATACAGCGCATAACTTCCAGTGTGAATTTACCGTCCTCGGTAGTTCCTCCGACTTCTACCCCCAGTATTTCTCTGAGCCTTTCGATTATTTTTTTGCCACCCCTTACATAGCAGGCTGTACCCAGACAAACGCGTATTGTATTCTCCCCCCTGGGTTCGGTAGAAAAATACGAATAGAAGGTGACTACACCGCTTACTTTGGAAATGGGCTTGTTGAGCCTTTCCGCAATAAACTGCTGCAGTTCCAGGGGGAGATAGCCGTAAATTCCCTGTGCCATGTGAAGGATCTGAATCAGCGATCCTTCTTTGTCCCTGTACTCTTCGATGACTTCCTCGATTCTGGCAAGCTTTTCTTGTTCAGTTTCGGTTTTGCACGTACAAGTCTTAGTTTGAGTGTTCATAAATGACCTCCCTGACAACCATATTAACCGGCGGAATCCGGAGTTGAATATTTGTTTGGCTTTTTTTTAACAATCCATAAGCCAATCATGCAATTACTGTGAGTAGCTGTAGGTAATTGCTCAAGCTCAATAGATGTCGGCAAAGGCTGCCGCGTAAGTTGTAGTGCGTGTTGTCGTTTGAGTTGTCGGCGCAAGCTGTCGCATGAGTTGTCAGCCTAAATTGCCAACATGAGATGTCACCATAAACGGTCGACGCAAGATGTCGTCGTGGAGTTGATTGTTAATTTATTAACTATTGTATTGATTTATATACATTATAGCATGCAAATCCAGTGCTTTCAAGATATAAAAACAATTATTTCACAATGTTATGTACACGTTTTAGTACAAAACAAATCCAGCGAATAACTTTTTACAGCTATCCGCCGGAAAGCGCATCAGCACTTTGCTTTATCCTCAGCCCATAACAACTTCAACCTTATGGGTTTTCCCGTCGTTGAAAATCGGCAAGATATTGCCAATAAACTCATTGCCATCGATGGTAAGCAGCTTGACTCCCTTTGACACATGCTGCGGATTGGAAACGGTAATATCGTAAACTGCTCCTCTATAGCTTCTGGTAACGCTAAAGCCGTCCCAGTCCTTTGGGATACATGGGTCCACAGCCAAGCCGTCATAATCCGGCTTTATTCCCAGAATAAACTGAGAGATCGCTACGAAGTTCCATGCAGCGGTTCCTGTAAGCCAGGAATTCTTTGCTTCCCCCTGCCTTCCCGCTTCCTTGCCGGCAATCATCTGGGAATATACATAGGGCTCCATCCTGTGAAGCTCGCTGATATCCTCCCTGTATGCGGGAGCTATCTTCGAATAGCACTCAAAGGCCTTGTCGCCTCTTCCGAGTATTGCTTCAGCTGC
Source organism: uncultured Oscillospiraceae bacterium (assembly GCA_964404395.1). Lineage (GTDB taxonomy): Bacteria > Bacillota > Clostridia > Acetivibrionales > DTU013 > JAAYBT01. The sequence continues at coordinate 16,187 of CAYOKA010000012.1, forward strand.
CATTATCCAAGGATTGTTATGGCAAAATACAGCGCCATTCTCCTTGTAACCGGGCGGGTAGGATGAAATCTCACCTAGTTCCACATGGTATTTTGTATAGGCGGGATACAATAGAACCATTCCATGCTCAGTGTCCAGATACTTCCACGCAGAATCAAGAGCCTTCCGAACATGGCCGCTTTCCAGCCCTATCTCCGCCATCGAACAAAATCCCTGGGTTTCGATAAATATTTTTCCTTCTTCATTCTCTTCGCTTCCGACCTTGTTGCCAAAATCGTCATAAGCCCGCAGAAACCATTCTCCATCATAGCCGTATTTCATGACTGTTTCCCTCATCGTCTGAATATGGGCTTTTGCAGCCTTTGCCTCATCATATAATCTTATGTTTTCGCATATCTTCACAAAATCATTGCCAATGTAGACGAACATACCTGCAATAAGCACCGATTCCGCCACTCTGCCCTCTTTGCTCGTAGTTGTCTGATAGGATTCATCAGGAGTCGTTGAGAAGCAGTTCAAATTCAGACAGTCATTCCAGTCTGCTCTGCCAATCAGCGGTAAGCCGTGAGGCCCCAGATTGTTGACTACATGATAGAAGGATCTTCTCAGGTGGTCGAACAGATTTGCCGCCTTTGAAGGATCATTGTCATAGGGCACCTGTTCCTCTAATATATTAAAATCGCCGGTTTCTTTAATGTAAGCAGCAGTTGAGCTTATCAGCCACAGAGGATCATCATTAAAATTACTGCCTATTTCATTGTTCCCCTTCTTTGTAAGAGGCTGATACTGGTGATAGGCTCCGCCGTCCTCCAATTGAGTGGCTGCCAGATCAAGTATTCTTTCCTTAGCCCTATAGGGAATCTGATGCACGAAGCCGAGGATATCCTGATTGGAGTCCCTGAAGCCCATTCCGCGTCCTATGCCGGATTCAAACCAGGAGGCGCTTCTGGACATATTAAAGGTAACCATGCACTGGTATTGATTCCATATGTTGACCATACGGTTCAGCTTCTCATCATGACTTCTTACCACATATTTGGAAAGCAGCCCCTCCCAGTAATCCTTTAGCTCTGCAAATCCCTGCTCTACCTGATCTATGGTAGAAAATCTTGAAATCATTTTTTTAGCTATGCTCTTATTTATGATACCTGGAGCTTCCCACTTTTTGCTCTCCTCGTTTTCAACATATCCCAGCACAAATACAAATTCTTTTTTCTCTCCTGCTGCCAGTGTGATTTCAAAGCTGTGTGATGCGATAGGCGACCAGCCATCAGCAAGAGAATTGTTTGATTTCCCCTTTACGACAGCATCAGGAGCATCAAAACCATTATACTGACCTAAAAAGGAATTGCGGTCAGTATCAAAACCGCTTATGTCGGTATTCACAGAATAGAATGCGTAGTGATTCCGCCTCTCTCTATATTCTGTTTTATGATAAATTGTATTATTTTCTAACTCAACCTCACCGGTATTAAAGTTTCTCTGGAAATTGGTCATATCATCGTATGCATTCCACAAGCACCACTCTATAAAGGAGAACAATGTAATGTTTTTTTCGCAATTGCCCGTGTTTGTGATACTAATTTTATGGAGCTCCCCATTAAAATTCTGCGGCACGAAAAACAGCATCTCCGCCGCAATACCGCCTCTCTCTCCGCAAATACGGGTATAGCCAAGGCCATGACGGCATTCATACTTATCCATAGGCTTCTTCACTGGAGCCCATCCTGGTGACCAGAAATCTCCGCTATCATCGCGGATGTAGAAATACCTTCCACCACTGTCCACCGGTACACTATTGTATCTGTATCTTGTAATACGTCGTAATCTAGCATCCTTATAAAAGCAATAACCCCCTGCAGTATTCGAAATAATAGAAAAGAACTCCTGGTTACCTGAATAATTAATCCATGGGTTTGGAGTTTCAGGGGTTGTAATGACATATTCTCTGTTAGCGTCATCAAAATAACCGTATTTCATACAAACCTCCGCTACTTAGCATATTTGCCATATAATCTATAAACTCTTATTTCAATAAATTAAAAAATCTCCGGTGTGAAAAAATTCCCTAGTGACAGAAAATCTCTTAACAGGCAAAAGTAGTATTCTTCCAAATTTTGCAGGGGCAGGATAAAATCCCGCCCCCACCTATTATTGTGTCTTAAATCTTATGGCTGGTTATTTTCCAACCTTTGCACGCCACGCGTCATACTTACTCTGCATGTCGGCAATCAGCGTATCAACACCGGAAGCTTTCAGTTCTTCATCATACTTCTTTAGGATTGGATCTACATCAACAGCACCACAATTTAGTTCTTTGTAATACGTTCCGTATACAGTCTTGCATGCGGAAGATTCTGTAGTGACATCAGCATCACTGTACACAAAACCAAGGCTGTTAAGAACAAGACCTGCATCATTGTACTTGCCAAAATCAACCCACTTGTTCGGATCTTCGTTGTCGAGAAGGAGATCCTTGAACTGATCGCCATATCTCCAGCCGGAGCCCAGGTTATATCTGTCAAGCCCTTCCTGAGTCTGAGTGATTCTTCCGTCTGCGTTTACCTTGTAATGAGTTCCTTCAATACCAAAGTTGAGAAGGTTTCTTACAACAGCATCAGTGTAAAGAGTCTCGATGAACTGGAATGCTCTTTCGGCATTCTTGGAAGCTGCAGGGATAGCAAGCATAGCACCCGTAGTTTCACGGTTGGACATAACCGGTTGTGTAATATCAACCTGTACCCAATCTACGCCTGTGCTGGCGGACATTTCAGCATCCTTTCCGGGCTTGAGGGAGGACTCAACTGCAAAGTACTTAGCAGTCTTCATCTGCTCTGCAGTGTTTTCCATTGTAGCTGCATCAGAAGCTATGTAGTCCTTCTGATAATAATCGCGAAGCTTCTTGTACATATCAACGGATTCCTTGGCCAGGAAATGGTTTACAATAGTGTTATCCCTGTTGTCAGGATACAAAGCACCGGGAACGTTATCATCACTGATTCTATCCCAATCCAGGAACTGGAAGGGGGAGTCTCCGCCAACTACCAGCAGTGGAGTGATTTTGCCATCAGCCTTAATCTTGTCAAACCAAGGTTCGAGGTCTTCCATTTTCTTAATGGTTGAAATGTCAATACCATACTCGTCAACTACTGCCTTCTGGAGCAAATATCCCCAGTTATGGACGGTTTCCTTATGTGTGGGAACAGCATAATTTATACCGTCAATAGCTGAGCCATCTACGAAGTCTTTTCCTGCAACCTCGTAAATTGCCGGGTACTTTGCCAGGAAATCATTCAGTTCTGTAAAATAACCGGCTGCCGCATTCTTGTAGTAGTTTGCAGCCCAATTCGCGGTGAAGCAAACGTCAAAAGCTTCTCCCGAAGACAGCATTATGTTGGTTTTCTGTTCGTAAGGATCTCCCCAGCCATATACCTGGAGATTCAATTTAATGTTGATTGAGTCAGCCAGATGCTCATTGATCTTTTCCATAACCAGATCGGTGTCGGTTTCCTGTTTGTCGCCAACCAATGTCATGGTAATTTCAACAGTCTCATCTGTGGGTGCTGCTTCTTCAGTCTTTTTTGCCGGCTCAGATTTCTTCGCCGGTGCGTCGGTCGCAGATCCGCTTTTATCTCCGCAACCGGTAAGGGCCAGTGTGAAAGCAAAAATCAACACCAGAGCCAGACACAAATACCTTTTCATACTGCGCATAGAAAATACCTCCTAATAATATAAATTTATATATGATCGCCGATCTGCCCATTAGTGCAAAATCAGCAGGATCATCCTTTTACGGCGCCTATTGTAAGACCCTTTACAAAATACTTCTGGAAGAAGGGGTAGGCTAAAACAATAGGTCCAATAGAAATAACCGCGATAGCCATTCTGACGCTCTCACTGGGTAAGTTCGCTAAAATCTGGTTTTTATTAGAAATAGCATTGCTGGCATTTAGCAGATTTTGGATCGCGATCAGGGTTTGGTACATCAAAAACTGTATGTTGTAGTTCTTGCTGTTATTGACAAATACCAGCGGAAGGTAAAAGTCATTCCAGTAGGCCAGAGTGCAGAAGAGGCCTACAGTCGCCAAGCCGGCCTTACACAGTGGAAGAACGATGATAAAAAAAGTCCTGAATTCACCGGCTCCGTCTATTCTGGCTGATTCAATAATGGACTCCGGCACGGTTGCCTTATAAAATGTCCTCATTATCATCATGTACCATGTATTCATCAGATAGGGGACAATCATGATCCAGATAGTGTTCTTAATAGGAATAAGCTGTGTATAGACGATATACCAGGGTACAAGCCCGCCACCGAATATCATTGTGAAAAATGCGAAAAAGGAAAATTGATATCTGTACTTAAACGAACTTCTGGATAAAGGGTAGGCATAGAGCGTAATAACCATCAGGCTTAAAAACGTACCGACGATAGTTACAAATATTGATACCCCGTATGCCCTCCAAATGGCATCGCCGGCAGTTAACAGATACTGATAAGCTTTTCCGCTGAATGTCTCCGGCCAGAATTGGTATCCAAAAGCTCTGATCGATGCTTCATCAGTGACCGAAATTGCTATTACCAGAAGTACGGGAGCAATACATAACACGGCAACAATCAAAAACCATATATTTATAACAAAATTTGCTCCTATGCTGATTTCATTTTGTCTTCTATTTTTAGTTAAGCTAAACATGTTATCCTCCTCGGGCATTTTGCCCTTCTTAGAATAGCGCGCTTTCCTTATCGATTTTTCTGACGATAAGGTTTGCCGTAAATACAGTAATGCATCCGACAACCGCCTGATAAGTCCCTGCGGCCGAGGCCATGCCTATATCATTGGTATTTCTGAGAGCAGAATAAACATAAGTATCAATAACCATAGTGACTGACTTCAGCGAACCACTGTCTCTGGGCACATTGTAGAAGAGACCAAAATCTGCATTAAATATTCTTCCCACCGCAAGCAGCGTGAGGATAATCATCAGTGTTCTAAGCAGTGGCAATGTAATATGCCTTATCTGCTGCCATTTTGAGGCACCATCGATTTCAGCAGCTTCATAATATTCCGGGTCGATTCCGGTTATGGCCGCAAGATACACCACAACATTGTAGCCGGTGTATTTCCACAGCTGGAAGAGAATAAGTATAAAGGGCCAGTATTTAGGCTCGCTGTACCATTCCACCGGTGCCATACCCAGTGGCACTAAAATGCTTTTGTTGATAAACCCATTCTCAATGCTGAGCAGTGAATAAGCCAGATAGCTTACAACGATCCATGAAAGAAAATAGGGCAAAAATATAACACTCTGGTAAGCCTTGGACAATCTCTTATTTCTTAGCTCTGTTAACATAATCGCAAAGGCTACCGGAATAATCAGTCCCAGAATAATAAACACAGCATTATACAGTAGGGTGTTGCGGGTCATCTGCCATGCATATGGGGTCTTAATAAAAAATTCAAAATTCTTAAATCCTACCCATTCACTTTGAAAAAGGCTCTTCCAAAATGTTCCATGAAAACGGTATCTTTTAAAAGCGATAATAATACCAAACATCGGTATGTAATTGTTGATAATAAGAATAATTACACCGGGTAGCAACATCAGAAAAAGAGGCCATTGAGTCCTCAGCTGATATAAAAAGCCCTTCTTATTACGTGTTTTTGTAGTGACTTTAGACGCCTTGTCCGCAGCTGTGGCAAGATTCATTCTTTTATCACACTCCTGTAATTGATGTACAGCTTACAACTATATGTTACAGAAATTTAGCATTTGAAGGAATAGAATGAATTGCTGAATCGTGCATTAATTTGCCCTATTGCACTAAGCAAGAAAATACAACAAGATTGTGCACCTAAGGCTTTTGCCCACATCTAAAATCATTGCTCACGAAACTCTGTTGGGGTAATCCCGACATGCTTTTTGAATAACCTGGAAAAGTAGTGTGCATCCGTAATGCCCACTTTTTCTGCAACCTCATAGGTTTTCAGGCGGACGTCTTTCAGAAGCTCTTTAGCTTTGCTAATCCTTATATCATTCAAATAGTCCACAAAATTCTTGCCCGTTTCCCTTTTAAACATCCTGCTGATGTAGTAGGTACTTACAAATGTATGCTCAGCCACCTCATTGAGCGTGATCGGTTCATGATAATGGGCCTGTAGAAAGTCCACCGCTTTACGCATCACAAGCTTAATGCTCTTGTTATTGTAGCTGTTGACCTTCTGGGTAACACTGCGGGCAGATTCATCAAGAAGAGTGTAAAGATCCTGCACATTTTCGCATCCCTCAATAAGCCCAAAAAGCCCATTAAGCTCACTGTACTCCTGCTTCCTGTCCCCTTCTTTGTCCAGAAGAGAAATCCTGATATTATTAATAGAAGAAATGGTGTTCCAACAAAAATTCTTTATGAAATTTGCCTTTTGGGGGTCAATTTTCTTGAAGTAGCTATTAATGTCCTTAAGTCTTTCCTTCACAGAGTTCTCATTGCCGGATTTAACCCCTTCTATCAGGGCTTTTTGCAGCTTTTCAAGCATGGAATGGTCATCATATTTGAAAAATGTATTTACATCGCTGTGGAATATAATGGAATTGCTGCCTATGTAAAATTTGTGCTCAAGAGCCTGTCTGCACTCATTAAATTTTTGCGGGAGCTCAGTAAAATCAGTACCCTCCGAGCTTATTGCCATGGTAATGGTGCAGCTGAAGCAATTGGATATAATCTCCTGAATATAGGCACACTTTTTATTAATCAGTTCCGGTATGTTCACATTATTGTCAATTGGCATCACAAGAAAAGCGATCCCAAAGTTATCCAATGTAATCTGGGTTACTTTAAACTTATCTGAGAAAACCTCTTTAAATGTATTAATGATTCCAAACTGATATAGGTGTCTGTCATATTGGCTAATATCATTATCTTCACTTTCCTCCGAATCATTATGCACTATCATCATATAGAAGTTTCCTGATTCGATCTCAAAAAGCTCCAGCTTTCGGATGATGTCCGCCTCGTCAATATTTATTTCGTAGATAATATCATAAATGAGCTTTTCCCGCATAACTGATATGTTCTGCACAAAAAGCTCATTAAGCTTCTCAAACTCTTCTTTCCTCTCTTTGCGAAATTTTAGCTCCTTCACCGCTCTGCTGATGACAGCTGTCAATTCTTCTATTTTAGAAGGCTTGAGCAAAAAATCGAAAGCACCGATTTTCAATGCCTCATGAGCATAATCGAAGTCACGGTGCCCTGTGAGTATAATTATTTTACTATCCGGAACAGTGCTTTTAATATCGCGAAGCATGGTAAGTCCATCTGTTTCAGGCATTTTTATATCGGTAATGATGATATCCGGCCGCAGCTCTTCTATCATGTTTTTTCCATCGTGCCCATCTGCAGCTTCTCCACAAACCTCACACCCATAGCTCTGCCAGTTAATAATATTTCTTAATCCCTTTCGTATGATTGGCTCATCATCAATTATCAGAACCTTGAACATAGAAGCCCTCCCTGTTCTCAGTACTTATATCTCCCGGAATCGATACTATGGCTTTTGTATATTTGTTCTCCTCGCTTTCAATAATTAATCCGTAGTTTTCACCGTAAAACAGCTTAATCCTTCTGTTGACATTTTCTATGCCAATGCTTCTATTTCCCTTTTCTCTCAGGCCTTTAAAATACGTGTCACTATCCATTGCAAGCCGTTCATTCAATTGCTCCAAATCTTCGCTATTCATCCCGGCACCGTTATCGATTACCTCTATTCTCAGGATATTGTCATCCTGCTTTATTGCATTAAGAGTTATCACGCCCTTGCCCCTTATCCCCTCAATCCCGTGATAAACAGCGTTCTCTATCAGCGGCTGTATCAGAAGCTTGGGAATTTTTATACTGTCCACATCCACATGTATATTTTTTTCCAATTCTATTCTATCCCCAAACCTTCTTTTTTGCAAAGATATGTATTTATCAGCATAGCTGAATTCCTCCTTAAGGCTTATCAATCTTTCGTCTCTGCCTATGCTTGCCTCCATCAGATCAGACAGTTCTGACACGGTATTGCTGATTTCGGGTACCTTGTTCAGCTGTGCCATCCAGTTGATTGCCTCAAGGGTATTGAAAAGGAAATGCGGGTTTATTTGCGACTGCAACGCCTTAAGCTCAGCTTCCTTACGTGTAAGCTGCTCCCTGTATACCCAATTGACCAGATGGTGTATTTCACTGGACATTTCATTGAAGGTCTTTCCCAAAAACCCCAATTCATCATGCCTGTCCACATTTACATGCACATTTTCACCACCTGCCTGCACCTTTTTCATACCATTCACAAGCACATTGATTGGTTTGACGATGTCCATTGCAATGAAAAATGTAATAGCAATAAGCAGAAGGATAACAATAACGCTCAGCATAATTATGTTCCTTCTAAGTATGTTGGCATCCTTGTATAGCTCATCCAATGTGTTGTAGACTACGATTTTCCATCCGGTGCTCTTCTGGGTGGTATGGGCAATAAAAAAACCTGATTCTTCATCTGCAACCTCTGCGTGTTCATCTCCGATTTTATCATACAGTAGCCCCGTAAATATGGACAGGTCATCATAATCTCTGCTTGTAATCAACTCCATATCTGAGGTCAAAATCGCAATGTTTTGAAGATTACCCGTCAAGCCCTGATATACCTCATCCAATATTTCCTTCTTTACAAGTATGACCAGCAGCCCCAGTTCCTGAAAGTTGTCTCTGTCATTGAACTGTCTTACAAGATAAATGTTGTTAACTCTACTATCCTCAGAGACAATATGCAAGAACGGTTTCCCATTTTTCTGTCTGGCCTCTTCAATCATTTCAAGGTAGGGGATATCCTCCTTGGTACCTGCTTCTCTTGTATTGTCGTCCTGATAATAAATCCTGCCTTCATCAGAATATACACATATAGAGCGGATCTCAGGTCTGGTGATGACTACCATCTTAAGATGACTGTTAACGGTGTTTTCATATTCAAATCGTTTGAGCGGATCTTCAATATCACTTTTGTCTTGCAGCGTATCATATATTTTATCTTCATAGAGGAGATCCTGGGATATTTCAACCAGGTTTTCGAGATAATCATCCAGCCTCAACTGAATCATATTTAGTATGTCTCTGGAATAATCCGTTGAGTTTTCTTTTATAATGCCTTCGGAATTTTTGTAGCTCAAAAAACCTAACAGCAATAGCGGTACCAGAATCTGAATGAACAAAGCAGATACCAGCTTTTTTCTGATTGATAAATTTCTATAAAACCTGAGTAATCCTGAGGGAAAGTGTTTCATCCTATAGCCCCCGAAATAATTCTATATTTATCAGATATTTAATCAGGCATAATTCCATTATCAATAGCGTTTTCCCATAATTCCTCTGCGGTAATCGCACCGGAAAGGAAATAGGGAAACTGCTTTGCAATATCATGCTCCCATGAGCTTCGGTCTACAAAGGAATCCAACGGTCCAACCAAAATATCGGACTCTTCAAGCATTCTCTTCCCTCTTATTGTCATCCTTCTGTATTGAATATTGTAGTCATCAATATCAACATTGCTGAGCATGCCGGTCCCGGCAGCATAATACGCAGCAGTATCCGGAGATGTCAGTGTCCTCAGAAGCCTTATCGATGCTTCGGCTCTGGCTTCGTCTTCGGTGGCCGCGGTGCTCATATGGAAGGAGCCTCCTCCAATTCCATACACCATTGCCCCCTTATATTGCTCATACCCTTCAACATATGGAAATCGGATAATATCTACGGTATAGTCATCCGCATCAAACTCTCCTATAAACCATGAGCCCTGTACAATCATTGCCGCCTTTTTCTCTTTAAAAAGTATATTCCTTTCGTTGTTTGTCATTGTAAAACAATTCTCAGGGAAGGCACCCATGTCATACAATTCCTTTATATATTGAAGTGCCGTCAGGTGGCTGTCCTTTATTTTGCCATCATTAAAAGGAAATTCAGTATCGGTTTTTCCCCCGACCATCGGGAGTAGATTTTGGTATAGATATGTGCCTTCAGCATAGGTATTGAATGCAATTGGTGCAATTCTATTTTCTTTAAAAATTTGTATAGCGGCTTTCAAATCTTCGAAGCTTTCAGGGATAGGAGCATTGTGTTTTTTAAAGAGGTCTTTATTAATATACATACACTCGAATATCACTTCTACGGGGAGCCCATAAATTCTGGCGTTATGCGTGGTATAGCTCCACATGTCCGGATTGAAGCTTCTTTTCCATTCCGGATTATCCATCAGCTGGGCTGTCAGGTCTGCCACCTTGCCGGCATTAATCAACATATTTATATCTGATCCCGGCCAAAGCCCGAAAACATCAGGATCATTTCCCGATGCGAAATCAGTTTTTATTTTTGGTAGGAAATCCTCTCCAAAGAGAGACTCGTTGATTACTGTAACATCAGTATTATCTGCCTCAAACTTAGATAATACGGTCTTTAACGCCTCGGCCTTGCTATCGACACCTCCCCAGCTGCTGATGAAGCGCAGTGTGGTTTTTGTGTCCTTGTCTGCTGTGTTTTCAGTTTGAAGCAATTGCATATTAGAGGGTGCTTGCGAACAAGCACCCAGTAGAAACATTATTACAAATGTCAACAAGGCCTGAGACAGCGCGGTTCTCCTCACTATATACAACTCCTTATTTGTTGGGAATTTTGCGATGTAGCATTATTTGAGTTACGCACTACAATATAATAATTCTCATGCTAAGGTTGAATCGCAATAACCCTCGCTGAATTGGATGCCCCCTTCAGCTACACTGACTGATACACTGCTTTCTGGTTGGATTTTACCAAGAAAGAACTGATCAGTCAATTCGTCCTCGATATATCTTTGAATTGCTCTGCGAAGAGGCCTGGCTCCAAATTTCGGGTCATAGCCCTTTTCCAGTATGAAATCGGTTACTTCATCCCTAAAGCTCAGCGATATCCCCTTGTGAAGAGCTTCATCCCTTACCTCTTCAAGCATCAGCGCTACAATCTGCTTTAATTCATCCCTGCTCAAATGCGTAAATACAATAATCTCGTCCAGTCTATTCAAGAACTCGGGTTTGAAGGTTTCCTTCAATACATCCTTCACCCTGCTCTTCAAACTCACATACCCATCATTGAAAAAACCAATTCCATTGGCCTTGAGCGTCGTTCCTGCATTGGACGTCATAACGATAATGGTGTTTTCAAAGTTTACAACCTTCCCGTGGCTGTCTGCAAGCCTTCCGTCCTCAAATATCTGAAGCAGTATGTTGAATACATCGGGATGAGCCTTCTCTATCTCATCCAACAATATAATGGAGAATGGTTTTCTTCTTACCTTCTCTGTAAGCTGGCCGCCATCATCGTAGCCAACATAGCCGGGAGGCGAGCCTATCAGCTTCGATACGGTATGCTTCTCCATGTATTCCGACATATCCAGTCTTATCAAGGCATCCTCTGTTTGAAAAAGCTCCACCGCCAGTGCTCTGACCAGCTCGGTTTTCCCAACGCCGGTAGGACCGACGAATATGAAAGAGGCCGGCTTCTTTTTCTTTCTGAAGCCTGCTCGGTTTCTCCTGATCGCCTTGGATATGCTGTTGACTGCTTCATTCTGGCCTATCACTCTCTTGTGCAGTCTTTCTTCCAAATTCATCAGCTTCACTGCTTCTATTTCTGTAAGCCTCTGAACCGGAATTTTTGTCCAGGACTCTATAACATAAGCAACATCCTCAACGGTGAGCTCAACTTCCTTATTCCTCTTTTCAAATTCGTTAACTTTTTCCAGAAGCTTGCACTCTCGAACCTTTAAATCTGCTGCTTTCTGGTAATCCTCTATTGAATCGGCAGAAATAGCAAACTCCTTTTCCTCCTGCACCTTTTTCAGCTCTTCCTTGAGCGCCTCAAGCTCTACCAGACCGGTGTTCTTCAAATTAGCTCTCGAACCGGCTTCATCAATAATGTCTATTGCCTTATCAGGCAGAAATCTGTCGGTAATATATCTATCCGACATTTTCGCCGCAGCTTCAATAACCTGGTCGGTTATTTTTACTCTGTGGTATCTTTCGTAATAGTCCTTAATTCCTTTCAGTATCTCAATCGTATCTTTCACTGAAGACTCATCCACAATTACAGGCTGAAATCTTCTTTCAAGTGCGGAATCCTTTTCTATATGCTTGCGGTATTCATTGAGCGTAGTGGCTCCGATTACCTGAATATCTCCTCTGGAAAGAGCCGGCTTGAGTATGTTGGCTGCATTCATTGCACCCTCGGCTTCACCGGCTCCCACAATATTGTGAAGCTCATCAATGATAAGGATTACATTTCCCAGTGTCTTCGCCTCTTCAATAATTCCCTTCATACGGCTTTCAAACTGACCCCTGAACTGAGTGCCTGCAACAATACTGGTCATATCAAGCAGGTATATTTCTGTGCTAAACAATTTGGCCGGAACCTGTCGCTTTGCAACTCTGACAGCCAGGCCTTCGGCTATGGCGGTCTTGCCCACACCCGGCTCTCCAATTAGCACCGGATTATTTTTGGTCCTCCTGTTCAATATCTGCACGACTCTGTCAATCTCTCTTTGCCTGCCAACCACCCTGTCAATTTTGTCCTCTCTGGCCATATCCGTCAGGTTTGAACCATACATATCCAGGAATTTTTTCTTTCTTAGACTCTTCTTCTCCTGGGTCTTGGTTCTCGTGCCATTCCTGCCATCCTTTTCCTCGATTAATCCCTTTGAATCGCCACCGTCCGCCACTCCCTCGTTCTTTGGAAATGCACGATTTAAAAAATTAAAAAAGGGATTCATCTTGTTATTGTTCATGGATTGCTCTAGCGCCTGAAGGTCGGCACTTCCCGGCTCCATATCCATATTTTCAAATAATCCACCCATCTGCCTGTTTAGATTATCAATATCTTCATCGGTCATCCCGGTTTGCTCAATCAATTGGTCAACAGGCTTAATCCCCTGCTTCTTTGCACAGGACAAGCAGAGTCCTTCCTGATGCTGTTTCCCGTCTATTATTTTTGTAATAAAAACAACTGCATAGTTTTCTTTGCAATTTGTGCACATCATCATAGTCAATCAACTCCTCTAATTACGGCCATCTTCATATTAAGTATAACATATTTTCTGAGGCAGGGTCTACTTGCGCAGCCGCATTATATGTTTATTATTGTGTATTTATTGTAAATTTTCAGTGAATAGAAGCGAGCCGCATATAGTAATACTTGATCAAGGATGTTTTGTAACCTATTGCTGTGCTGCGGAATATATTTATATTAGCGATATAATCAGGCCGGTAATGTAGTAACTGCTTATCTTAATTTTGCAAGAACATGAGGAGGTGTTTTTGAATGGCAGACAGAGGATGTGTTGGCGGCATTTTTAAGGATGATTGCGCCATTTTGTTCTTTATTCTTGTATTCCTGCTTTTGTTCGTAAGCCCTCGGGGCTACGGATTTGCTAACCCCATTTAGCCTTGTGTGGTAAGAAATCCCCCACCTCTTAGCTACCATGCTCGCAAAATTGGGAGCGCAGGTGGGGGATGAATTACTTCCGGCTTCCGGCCTCCGTTTTGTCATTCTGAGTGAAACGAAGGATCTTCTCAAGATTCTTCACTCCGTTCAGAATGACAGGGAGATAGGCTTTTCAGAATGACAACGGTCAAAATCGGCTCAAAGCACCTTTTAAATAGTGTCCCGTATAAGACGTCTCATTTGCCGCAATCTCTTCGGGGGTACCCGTAGCAACAACATACCCGCCCTGGTCGCCACCTTCCGGCCCAAGGTCAATAATGTAATCCGCTGTTTTAATAACCTCCAGATTGTGCTCTATGACAATCACCGAATTGCCTGCATCAACAAGCCTGTGTATAATATTCACAAGCCTGTGAACATCAGCCACATGAAGCCCGGTAGTGGGCTCATCCAATATATAAAGAGTTTTGCCTGTAGCGCGCCTGGACAGCTCCGTTGCAAGCTTGATTCTTTGAGCCTCCCCGCCCGAAAGAGTCGTTGATGGTTGTCCAACCTTTATATAACCAAGACCCACATCAAATAGAGTCTGCATCTTGCTTCTGATACGAGGTATATTTTTAAAGAAGTCCAGCGCGTCCTCAACCGTCATATTCAGCACATCGGAAATATGCTTCCCCTTGTACTTAACCTCCAGGGTTTCCCTGTTATACTTTTTACCGTTGCAGACCTCACAGGGCACATAAACATCCGGCAGGAAGTGCATCTCTATTTTCAAAATACCGTCGCCGGTGCATGCCTCACATCGCCCGCCTTTCACGTTGAAGCTGAAGCGAT
>CAYOKA010000013.1:0-13741 GCA_964404395.1 uncultured Oscillospiraceae bacterium
TACATAAGGATGTCACAGAAAGGCTGATTAAAGTGAATTCTGAGCTGGCTGACAGTGTTAGAGTCGTACTTGAGGAAAATAAGGCGGAGAGACATATAAGAGGTGGAGAAGCTACAAAAGCTAAGTATAAGGGAAAGTAAGTTTACATAAGGTGGCGCACCTTAAAAAGCAGACTTTAATAAGTAATGCTAAATAACTAAATAGGATGAAATGCTAAGTCGGGGAAACTCGGCTTTTTGAGTTTGTGCGTCAGTGCAGCTGGTAGAGAAGATCTCGCATGAGGAATTCAAAAAAAGGACAGAGAAAGCCAAATGTATTATCAGAACAGGTGAAGTATCATCCTACGCCAATATAATACTGGTCGGTGGTGTGAACTTCTGAGGTAAAGACTTAACTTATGAATTTATGCGATTACAATCGCATGAATATAAAAATGAGGAGGAGAAAAAAATGAAGAAAATAATCTGCACGATGCTTGTTCTAGTAATGATTCTAGCCACATTGGCTGCTTGTGGTTCAAGCACGCAACCAACAAAAGAAACAGAAAAAACTGCCACAAAGGAAACTACCACTACCCAGGAAACCACCGCTATCCAGGAAGCTACCCAGAAGCCTTCTGGTGAGAAGCTAAAGGTTGGTTTCAGCCTTGTTACTGTATCATTCCCGTTTTTTGCTCGTATGCATGACCAATTT
The DNA here is from genome assembly GCA_964404395.1 of uncultured Oscillospiraceae bacterium. Classification (GTDB taxonomy): domain Bacteria; phylum Bacillota; class Clostridia; order Acetivibrionales; family DTU013; genus JAAYBT01. The sequence continues at coordinate 694 of CAYOKA010000013.1, forward strand.
ATGGAGGAAGCGGAAGCACGTGGTTGGGAGGTTACTTACGTCGACGGGAATTTGGACGCGGCCACACAAATTAATGGTATTCAGGATCTTCTCAATAAAGGTATTGATGTGTTGGTCTACGAAAGTTGGTACAATGACGCACTAGCAGACATTTTTGTTCAATGCCACGATAAAGGCATTCCGGTTTTCCAAATAGGAAGAAATGAAATTCCTAAAGGACAGGAAGAGAATATCTTGTTTGCGACGGGTACTACCAGCTACACAGCTGGCCATTTAGGCGGCGTTTGGTGTGCCGGTTATTTGAAGGACAAAAATATTGACTCTTTAAATGTTGTTCTAATGTCTGCACCAAATGAAATAAAGTTTCGTACGGAAGGTTTTGTTGATGGAATGACTGAGAATGGTATTAAGGTTAATGTCCTTCATGAATACGATGCTTCGACGCGTGAATTAGGAATGTCTAGTACCGAGGATGCTTTGACTGCATATCCCGACCTTGATTTGATTTTTTCGGGAAGTGCACAAGGATCGCTTGGCGCATATGACGCAATCGTTGCCACAACCCGGCAAGATATAATGATAATGGGATTTGATGGAGAAGATGAAGAAATACAATTAATTGACAAGGGTACGAATTACATCGCTACTATTACACAGAACCCAATGGGAGAAGCAACACTTGCTGCAGAGATGGTTGATAAATGGCTCAAGGGCGAAAAATTTGATCAAACTTATGAAATGCCTGCAGGGGTCTATTCGGCTGAGGGACAGATTACAGCAGATCAAATAATTAAGAAGTAGTTTAGTATTAACTTTGGCAGGGAAATATAAGTTCGTCAGTGTAAAGCGAAGTTCCAAGCTTTACACTGACGAAACATAATTTAAAGAACTGAAAGGGAGAATTGACATTGTCAACTGATATTTTAAGGTTAACAAAAGTAACTAAAAAATTTCCTGGAGTCAATGCTTTGACAGACGTGGATTTTTCACTCAGAAGAGGCGAGGTACATGCGTTGGTCGGTGAAAATGGCGCAGGTAAATCAACGTTGATGAAAATTCTCTCCGGAGCGTACAAAAAAGATAGCGGAACTATCGAATTTAATGGCAAAGCAGTTGAGATAACTTCACCAAAAAAATCGGAGAACTTAGGTATTGCAATAATTTATCAAGAATTAAACCTATTTAAACAAATGACTGTAGCGGAAAATGTTTATCTCGGACGTTATCCCATGAAATTTGGTTATATGGGATAAACTAAATAGGGATGTAAAAGCCTTGTTCGATAGCTTTGGAATTGATATAAATGTAAAGGCAATGCTACGCGATCTCAGTGTGGGGCAACAGCAAATCGTTGAAATAATTAAAGCAGTTAGTATCAGTGCAAAAGTAGTTATTATGGATGAACCCACATCCTCTCTTAGTATACAAGAAACAAAAACACTTTTTGAAATTATTAAAACACTCAAAAAGAGAGGAGTATCAGTTGTTTTCATTACGCACAGAATGGATGAAATCTATGAAATCTGTGATCGGATGACCATTTTGCGCGACGGTTATTACGTCGGTACCTGGAATGTCAATGAATTGAATAAGAGCATGTTGATTGAAAAGATGATAGGTCGAGAGTTAACACAGCAGTATCCCCCCCGGAAAGCGAAAATTGGCAGTGTTGTTTTGCAAGTAAAGAATCTGGACGATGGAGGTTCATATGTAAAGGATGTTTCATTTAGTGTCAGAGCTGGCGAGGTATTGGGTTTTGCTGGTTTGGTCGGAGCAAGGCGTACTGAAACGATGCGGTTGATCTTCGGCGCTGATAAATTGCATTCAGGTCAAATCCTTATTGACGGCAAAGAAGTTAAAATTAGAAATCCTCGTAACGCAATTAGAAACAGGATTGGCTTCTTGACTGAAGATCGCAAGCAAGAGGGACTCTTTTTAAGATTTCCCGTTCGCGTTAATACGACCATAGTCAAACCGGAAAAAATTCTAGGACGCTTGGGAATATTTTTCGATTTCAAAAAAGAAAAAAAAGTAGCAGAAGAATTTGTAAAAGTTATGCGAACAGCAACTCCATCGATCAATCAGAAGGTTATGTTTCTCTCAGGTGGAAATCAGCAAAAAGTTGTATTGTCTAAATGGCTGTTTTCTGATTCAAAGATTTTTATATTTGATGAGCCGACACGTGGTATAGATGTGGGTGCGAAATACGAAATATATGATATTATAAACAAACTTGCTGAAGAAGGACATGCAATCATCGTGGTTTCATCTGATATGGAAGAAATTATGGGAATTTCAGATCGGATATTAATTATGCATGAAGGGAGAATTTCTGGTCAGGTATACAAAGAGGAATTCTCTCAGAATCTTATTATGAAATACGCAGTTGGAGAAAAATAATTATGAAAAGATATAGTTTTAAATTAACAAATGTTTTGAATCGTATGGGTGCATGGCTGGTGGTTTTAGTTATTGTAGTGTTACTATCTATCTTTACAGATACATTTTTAACATTAAACAACATTACCAATGTTTTGCGTCAAACTTCAGTTGTATCGATTATTGCCCTCGGTGTATCCTTCGTTATATTGGGTGGCGAAATTGATTTGAGCAGTGGGATGGTATCTACATTCGTTGGTTGCAGCGCGGCTTTGATGATGATGAAACTCGGATTCTCAATCGTAGTTTCTGTTGTTTTAGCTGTAATGATAGGTGTGATATTTGGCACCCTTATTGGTTATATTGTGACTTACTTGAAAATATCTTCGTTCATTGCTACCTTGGGTGCGAGTTATATATATCAAGGGCTCGTTCTAGTGACCACCAACAGTTTTCCAGTCACAGGGCTTCCTGATAGTTTTCTCACGCTTGGACGCGGCTATATTGCCAATATTATTCCTGTCCCGGTGCTCATTATGTTTTTATTCTTTGCAGCTGGTCAAATTATATTAAAGTATACTCCATTTGGCCGAAGTGTTATTTCGATTGGGGAAAATACTGAAGCCGCAAAGCTTTCAGGCTTAAATGTCAATCGTACAAAGGTTTTAATATTTGTGATAGCCGTCTTTTGTTCTGCTGTTGCTGGAATCGTTCAGACGGCAAGATTATCTTCCGGGCAACCTACTTCAGGAGGAGATCTTACCTTGCAGGCAATTGCAGCGGTTTACATCGGTGGTACATTCAATGCCAGCATGATGAACACTCTGGCAGGCGCGCTTGCCTGGGGTTTCGTCAGCAATGGACTGAATCTGCTTAGCGTCAGTGCATATTGGCAGAAAGTAGTATTGGGGGTTATTATCATATTCGCAGTATTATTTGACAGTTTTCGTTCAAGAATGGTTGTATCTAGAAAAACAGATTAATTTATCAAAAGCAATGAGGCATTTTATGAAGAAGAACATTTATTTTCCATTGAACATTTGTGCCTCAAAAAATATAATTAGCAGAAAGGAAGGAGATAATTTATGAAGAAAAAAGCATTTATTTTCTATGGTGGATGGGATGGTCACGAACCGGAAAAAGTTAGCTTGCGCTTTAAAAAAATGCTGGAGAACGAAAATTTCGATGTAACTCGTGAAAATTCGCTTGATCGTCTTACTGATGTAGAGTTCCTTAAATCAATGGATTTGGTTGTTCCATGTTGGACTCAGGGCGATATGTTGGACAGCTCGTGTTTTCCGCTGTCTGAAGCCGTAATGTCTGGAGTCGGTCTTGCCGGAGTGCACGGAGGTATGTGTGATTCCTTTCGTTGGACTGTTGAATATCAGTTTATGACCGGAAGCCAGTGGATTGCTCATCCGGGCAATAAATATTTCCACCATCCCTCCAAATTGAGTGAAGAAAATTGGTCCTATATTGAAAGGGAATTTCCTTTGAGTGATGGCGATAATACATTTCAGACTGAATATGTAGTCAATTTCAAAAAGAACAGTGCTTCACCAATTGTGGAAGGACTTGAGGACTTCAAAGTGTTTAGTGAGCAGTATTATCTTCATGTTGATCCATGTGTAAATGTTCTTGCCTCTACACAGGTTAAAACAATAGGACCTCATAGCCCGAATGGTATCGTTGATATGCCGGTTGTATATACGAAGCTATGGGGAAAGGGTCGTGTTTTTTATAACTCTATGGGGCATCAGGACGTTATTTTTGAAATACCGCAGGTTGCTGAAGTGACAAAAAGGGGATTTTTATGGGCTACTCGTTAACAAATAGATTTATTTTAATGGAGGTATGAGAATATGTTAGCTGATGGTGTTTTTGTAACGGAATACATGAAACTTGGTATTATGAAGCATGATGTCGCCGAGCCAAAGGGCAATGAAGTAATGGTAAAAACCATGGCCTGCGGTCTCTGCTGCTGGGATTCCTGGCTCTATCGCGGGGTTAATGCACCAGGACCTATGCCTTATATCATCGGTCATGAGGGTGTAGGAATCATAGAAAAAGTTGGTGATTTAGTTAGCAACGTAAAGGTTGGAGATAAGGTATTTTGTGCTTCCGGAAGCACTGAAATGATGTGTGAGTATATAACACTTCCTTCGGATTGTGTTGTAAAACTTCCCGACGACACAGAAGATTGGGCAAAAGTGGTATATGAGCCAAACTGTTGCGCCGTTAATCTGCTCAGCAAAACCAATATTCAACCGGGTGATCACGTAGTACTGGTCGGTGCTGGCTATATGGGCACGCTGACTTTGATGGGGTTGACACGAGCTTCACAGGCGGGAAGGATAACTGTGTTTGAGTTGAGAGAAGACAGACGTGAGATGGCGAAAGCCTATCAGCCCTGTGAGGTGTTTGATCCCGAAAGCGAAGAAGGCAAGAAAGTAATAGCAGAAATTCAAGGAAAAGGTGGAGCTGATGTTGTGATTGATTTCGGAGCATCGGATTCAGGATTCCACCTTGCGGACTCTATGACCAAGATGGCAGGAAAGTTCACCATCGGGAGTTTCCATCGTGGAGATGTCACTTTTAATGGAACAAAATGGCACCTTGGCGGGTTATCGGTCTATAACCTTTCACCTATGAGCAATGCTCATTATACAGAAATTATTCCAAGAACCTACGAGCTAATTAAAAGAGGTGTGTATAACCCAGGTTCTTTAATGACACACACTGCTTATTATAAGGATGCCGAGGCTATGGAGAACATCTTCCAGCGGTCTATAGACAAAGGTGATAATTATATGAAAGGCGCAATTTTGTTCTACAAGTAATTTATTAATATCATGGTAAGAAAAGGAGCAGGGAATGTTAATTAATATAAATTCCCTGCTCCAATAAACTAAGAAGAAGGTATGTCTTATGGAACAGAAATTTCCTAGAACTCAAGTTGGAGGGATATCTTTACCCAGATTAATTATCGGGTGCAATTGGATATCAGGGTTTAGTCATAAAAGCGTTGCAGCCGATAAAGAGATACTTGACAGGCATAGTGATCCCAATTCAACTGCAGAGATATTTGAAACGTTTTTGAATTATGATATAAACGCAGTTCTTGGTTGTTTTGGAATAGATCATAATTTAAACAAGGCCGTTGATATTGCACAGGAAAAGACGGGCAAAAAGATGATAATCATCGATGAACCGATCCTTCCCGTAGATGATAATGCTTCTGCGCGACGTGAAGCTGAAAGGATGATTAAAGACTGTGCAAAAAGGGGAGCAACATTTTGTTTTCCAATGCATAATTGTGTTGAGGAACTTGTTAATAAAAATACAAGAACGATAAACAGATTACCCGATTATTTATCAATGATACGTGATGCAGGTATGATTCCCGGACTTTCGGCACATATGCCGGAAGTTGTGCAGTATGCAGATTTAAATGAATATGATGTTGAAACTTATATTCAGTTATTCAACTGCGTAGGATTTTTAATGCAAGTCGAAATAGAAAGCGTCGCAAGGGTTATTCACAACGCAAGGAAGCCAGTGATAACAATAAAGCCGTGCGCTGCCGGCCGTATTACCCCCTATGTTGGGTTGACATTTAATTGGAATGCAATAAGGGAGCAGGACATGATAGCTATCGGATGTATGAATGCGCGAGAAGCTGCAGAAGATATTGAAATTTCATTTGCTGCATTTGAGCACCGAGTTCCAGACTTGCAATCCAGGACAAGCCCGGGGTTGACTTCAGTCATAAGCGGTAAAATTGAATCTAAAAAATAATGGTTACGGTATCTAATGCGTTTTCCAGCGTAGTGGAGCTGTGTTTCCGGTGAGTAGTTGGCTACTCGCCGGAAATAATAGCGAGTAGATTCGCTAACCTTCCGAATCCCGCAGGGTGAATATTATTTATTGTAAATGGTATAATCACCCTACTTCAATTAAATCCACTTTTGCGTATGGATATATTCTTATTTTATTCTTGTCCATGTACGCTGATTATTAACTGTTTTGCTACCTCGTAAAACCCTCCTACTCAACACCGTTCTTGGTAATAAGAACTGGCTCTCTTGATGTATGGCATAACTCTGAAGTGTCATTGGCATTATTTCTAAAATCACGAGCTGCACGGAGAGACTATAGAAATCAATTGTTGCATAATTGTAATATTATGATAATATTAGTTTGTAGTTCAAGAATATTTTCTATATATCTTCAGTGTATTTTACATAGCATTGATGAAAACTGACATAAATTGCAAAGGGGTGTTACTTTTGGGTTTAGGACAGGATATAGGTATTGACCTTGGAACCGCTTCTGTTTTGGTTTATATTAAGGGAAAGGGTGTAGTTCTGCGAGAACCATCTGTGGTGGCAATTGACAAAAATACGGACAAGTTGCTGGCCGTGGGTGAGGAGGCGCGCCGCATGCTTGGCAGGACACCCGGGAATATAGTTGCTATAAGGCCTCTCAAAGACGGCGTTATATCTGATTATGACATTACAGAAAGATTGCTAAAATACTTTATCAGTAAAATTTGTGGGAATAAGCTGTTCAGGCTTTTCAAACCGAGAATTATGGTCTGTGTGCCCAGCGGTGTAACAGAGGTGGAAAGGCGTGCTGTTATTGATGCGACAATACAGGCGGGAGCCAGAAAGACCTACTTGATTGAAGAACCAATAGCTGCCGCTATAGGCGCAGGCATTGATATTGCAAAGGCATGTGGCAGCATGGTTGTGGACATTGGCGGTGGCACTACTGATATTGCAGTTATATCTTTGGGAGGCACCGTTGTTTCTTCCTCTATTAAAATTGCCGGTGATAAGTTTGATGAGGCAATTGTGCGATATATGAGAAAAAAGCATAATATTATGATTGGTGAGCGGACATCTGAGGAACTGAAAATCAGCTTAGGCACGGTCTATCCCAGAGTTCAGGAAGTAGCTATGGATGTTAGGGGGAGAAACCTAATATCAGGCTTGCCAAAAACGATCTCAGTGACATCATCGGAAATGATGGATGCTCTGGAAGAACCCATGTCAAGTATTATAGAGGCCATTCATGCTGTGCTTGAGAGGACACCTCCGGAGCTTGCTGCTGATATCAGTGACAGAGGTATAGTTCTGACGGGTGGCGGCAGTCTTGTTTATGGATTGGACAAGCTACTGCAGGAGAAGACAGGCATCAATGTGATTATAGCGGAGCAGGCGATTTCCTGTGTCGCATTGGGCACCGGTGAGGCACTCAATGATATTGAGGCGATTGAACAAAGTGCAGTGGCTGAAGGCAAATACAGAGCGCGATAGAATTTTGCCAAAACCATTAAGTCGATTGGTTTATTTTCCGATAATCTTTATAGCGCAAATAATTGCGGATATGGTTTGAGAGGGAATATCTATGACACGTGGTTTATATACTTCCGGCTGGAGTATGTTGGCGATTGAAAAAAAGATGGATATCATTTCAAATAACATGGCTAATGCCAGTACCAACGGTTATAAAAAAGATACCCTGGTATTGGAAAGCTTTCCTGAACTTATGACCAAGATAATAAAAGATACGAATACAGCGTCGTCAAAGCCTTATAATATCGGTACAATGCAGTTAGGTACCGATGTGGGTGAGGTTTTTACCTACTATTCACAAGGTCAGCTCAACGATACAAATAATCATCTGGACATGGCTATAAGAGACAGCAATAATGCGTTTTTTACCATTGCGGCTTCTGATATGCAGGGTAATACTGAGGTCTTTTATACCAGGGACGGCTCTTTTGCCAGAAGCAGCGCTAATATGTTGGTAACAAAGGAAGGGCACGTTGTTTTGGGAGAGAACGGGCCTATAATGTTGCAGGGTGGAGATTTTACCGTTGAGGCTGATGGTACTGTCAGCCAGGGAGATGAAATATTAGACAGATTATTGATTACGGAATTTGCCGACACATCGGTTTTGAGAAAATACGGAAATAATTTGATTAGGGCAGAAGCAGGCTCTGAAACGGTTGAGTTTACAGGCATTATTAAGCAGGGAACCACAGAATTGTCAAATGTCAATATTGTAAGGGAAATGGTAGACATGATAACCGTCTTGCGCTCCTATGAAGCCAATCAAAAGGTACTGCAGGCTATGGATAGCACCTTGGAGAAGGCGGTCAATCAGGTGGGAGCGGTATGATAGCAGTAGGGGGCAAATGCTTTATTAGAAAGAATATTTGTGGTTAGAATGAATGCGGGAGGGTCATCAGTATGATGAGAGCACTTTGGACTTCGGCATCGGGGATGCTGGCACAGCAGATGAATGTGGATGTTATAGCAAACAATCTGGCAAATGTAAACACTACGGCTTATAAAAAGGAACGTATAGAGTTTAAGGATCTTCTCTACGAGACAATGAGCAGAGGCTATGTGATGGAGGACGGAGGAAGGCCCGTCAATTTGCAGGTGGGCCACGGTACGACAGCAGTGGCTACATTGAAGGACTTTGAAACGGGAAGCCCTGAGGAAACGGGAAACCCTCTGGATTTCTTTATTGATGGAGAGGCCTTCTTTATGGTTCAAGGACCAACAGGAGAGGTTAATTATACACGGGATGGCAGCTTCAAGGTAAGCATAACGGATATGGGAAAGATGCTTACAACCTCTGAGGGCTATGCCGTTCTGGATGAAATGGAAACTCCTATTTACATTGATGTAGACCTGTCCCAGCTAAAGGTTTCGCAAAACGGCGAAGTGAGCTATATTGATGAGGACGGCTTGTATATACCTACAGGGCAGATTATAGGGCTGGTGTATTTTGAAAACAGAGCCGGGCTGGAAAGCATGGGGGGAAATCTTTACGAAGAAACACAGGCTTCAGGTTTTCCCATTATGGCGATGGAATCCGCACAAGTGAGTCTGCTCAATCAAAACTTTATTGAATCGTCCAATGTAAAAACAGTTGAGGAAATAGTAAAGCTAATTGTTGCACAAAGAGCCTATGAACTGAACTCCAAGGCCATACAGTCATCAGATGAGATGCTTAGCATTGCAAACAACCTGAAAAGGTAATAGTATATACATAGGCAAATAATTAGCGGTACTTGCCGGAGGGATAAATAAAAAAGAAAAATGGACGAGCCTGGGAAATAAAGATGCAAGAGGATTGAGCTATGACAATAGATAAAATTGGTGGGAATATCATAGGCAGCTATACAGATAATGCGGTCAATTCTGCTTCTCAGTCTGCTGACGACAGCTTTGCAATGCGCTTGGAAGCGGCGGCACAGAATAGTGATGATAAAGAACTCAAAAAGGTGTGCCAGGAGTTTGAAGCCATTATGCTGAATATGATGTATAAGCAAATGAAAGCAACCATAATCAGATCCGAGCTTGTTGAAGAGGATCCCGGTACTGCAATTTTTGAATCTATGAGGGATGAAGAGCTTATGAATCAAGCCTCGAGAACGGGGACGCTGGGACTTGCGCAGTCGCTTTACAAGCAGCTGTCCGGACAGCATGTAAAGGCAGCACCGGCAGATGAAGCTACAGCTGCAGCTACAGCTATAAATGCTACCACGGCAACTGAAGATAGGGCTATAAGCATAGCTCCAACTGATGGGGCTGAAGCCGCAGAGGTTGCTCCGATAGAGGAAACTCAGGAAAGTGAGCCTATTGATAAAGAAAGCAATTAGCGCAAAAGTGAAAAAGAGAATAATACTATTTCTGATTATTCTTCTGCCCCTCATAATTTTGTGTACAGGGCTTTTTTTATTTAGTGCAAAAAACAAGACTGTTCCGGAAGCTCCTGAGGCTACAGTACCTGTTGAAATCACGATACAACCGGAAACCACTGCTCCTGCTGGACCATGGATCAATCCTGTGGAATACATTCACCGATCTGAAACAATCAACGGACTGAAGCAGGAGATTAACATACTGGAGATAAATATGAACGCTTCAGGTGTAAAGATCCAGCCTGTCTTATCTCATGATTTGATATATGGCTTTGAGCTGCTAAGCGAAATGGCGAGCAGGAAGAATGCCTATGCCGCAGTGAATGGTGGCTTTTTCCGGGATTTTGGGCTTCCCTCGGGGATGGTTGTCATCGATGGGGAGCTTATCTCTTTATCAACCGGACAATATCCGGTTTTTGTCATAGTGGAGGGTAAAGCCGAACTTCGGGAGGTTAGCGGTAGATTGACCGTGGAATATAATAGAGGAGATGCGATGGGGGAAGCGGCAGCCGCTACTGATGAGGGCGGTGCTAATGTAATCGATGGTAATGAAGCCGCAGACCATAGGGCAGTAGGTAGCAGTGCAGTAGGAAGCGGTGTGGCAGGTGCTCTGGAAGTCCACAATATCAATTTCCCGGCAAAGGGAAAACAGATCGTAGTTTATACACCTGCCTATGGACGGAGCAACCGGGCAGAAACCGGAAATATTACGGCAACGATTGAAAACAGTGTTGTGGTTAAGGTTGCCGACTATGCCCGTGAAGCAGAAATTCCCAAAAACGGGATGCTCATTTCTTTTTTTGACACGAAAAAATATTCAGGCAAAGAATTGCCCATTAGGGTTGGTGATTCGGTAAGGCTTGTTCATAAGCCGGATATGACCGGCGATGTAATGGCTTATGAATGTGGAAGTTGGCTTGTCAGGGATGGGGTGGCGGTTGTGAAGGATAGGGATGCCTGGGTGGGAGTTTTGACCAACCGTGATCCCAGAACAGCCGTAGGCATCAAAGAGGATGGGACGGTTCTGCTGCTTACCGTTGACGGCAGACAACCGGGATACAGTGCCGGGTTTACCGGTAAGGAGCTTGCGGAATATCTGATTAAATGTGGAGCAAGGGATGCGGTTATGCTGGATGGAGGAGCCTCAACGGAGATGCTGCTGGAGGGGAAGCTGGTCAGCCGGCCCTCTCATAAAGGTGAGGAAAGACCCTTGGCAGGAGGGATATTAGTACTGCTGGCTAGGGATTGAAAACAGTAGCAGCGGAAACAGTGTAACCGAGAGCAGTAGAGCTAGATGCAGTGGAATTGGAAACTGAAGAAGTATCAGTAGACTTAAAAGTAGAAGAACAGTTGCTCCAAAGTGTTCTCAAAATTGAAATCAAAGTCTGCAATAGCCAGCTTATCATAGCTGTCTGCCTTCAGAAATGGGTTGTGTGAAATATCCTCCACATCAATCCAGCCCAGCTTATAATAAGCATGCCAGGTGCCTTGACGAATAATCATTTCCTGAAGGTAGGAGAGACGTTGACCCATATTGCATAGGTAAAGGGCGCAGCTATAGGGACGGATTTTATAGCGGGAGCAAAGGTTTTCGTGCAGGAAGCAGCACACCTGAGGAGCATTTTCGGCTGGCTCTGCTTGCTCGATATTTTCAAGCTGTTCAGAAGGCTTAGCTTCTTCGGGGCTTTCAATCTGCCCGACTAGATTAGCCTGTTCGACCTGTTTTGCTTGCTCGGCCGGTTTGGCCGGTTCGGATTCTCCTGCCTGTTTGGACTGCTGTGTCTGCTTAGCAAGGATTATGGGCTCTGCATTGTTATATTCAAACAAAAGAGCTGCCTCGAGAAGTGTAATGGATGCTGCTGATGACATTTCCCTTATTGCCTTGCGGCGAAAGGCCATATCCGGTTTTTCGGGTAGCACAAGGACACCTTGTACAGCCTGTTCGAAGCTCATACCAAGGCCTTCCATGAGCGGAGGGATATCCAGACCCAGTACAGGGATGTTATCGCTGCAGCATTCTCCGCAGCCCCTACACTCGCTGGTTCTGAGGCCGCAAGTCATTCTAAAAACTTCCAGCTCCTCAGCCAACTCAGCCAGTGTGGCATCCGGATTATAAGATTTCAGTTCTATTTCCTCATTTTCAACAATAAATTCAATCATATATTCATAATAGCAGATTGAAATTCGCCGTGCAATCATGAACAGGGAAACAAACGATTTTGAAAAACATGAAATTATTCCCTTAGCAAAAAAACAGAAAAGCTATTGCTTTACATAATAAAAAGTGTTATATTGAATATAGGAAATGGATTGCCTTGCAGAAAGGAATTGTTATGGGTACAAAGAAAGGAAATGCAAGTACAATTTATGATATTGCAAAAATTGTTGGTGTATCACCTGCAACGGTATCTAAGGCACTGAATGGGAAAGGCAATCTTTCTGAAGAGACCAGGGCAAGAATATTAAAGGTGGCCAAAGAACTGGACTATGCACCCAACCACGCCGCAAGGTATCTAAAAAAGAATCGCACCAATCAAATAATGCTATCAATCTCCAATATGCGGGACTCGTTTTTTCTTGATATTATTGAGCCAGTACAGGAAAGAGCCAAGCTGAATGATTATTCCATAATGATTAATTGCACGGGAGATGATGCCCAGGAAGAACTGAAAACACTAAAAAACCTTGACAGTAACTTTATTGACGGGCTTATTATGGTAACTATCAACTACACTCAAAAGCATTTTGATGTTATTAAAACACTTAAAAAACCTGTTGTATTGTGCAGCATGGCTAACATTTCTATTGATAATGCACAGCTTGCCTGTGATTTTGTTGGCGTAGACACGAGAAGGGGTGTTTATCTGGCCGCTAATCACCTTATATCGCTGGGGCACAAAGAAATCGGATATGTCGGAATTCAGACAGATACCCAAACGGGAT
>CAYOKA010000013.1:13841-30121 GCA_964404395.1 uncultured Oscillospiraceae bacterium
CTGGGGCACAAAGAAATCGGATATGTCGGAATTCAGACAGATACCCAAACGGGATTGGAAAGGTTTGACGGATTTCAAGCAGCCATGAAGGATGCAGGGCTGCCGATTAATAAAAGCCATATATTTATTGGTGAAGCCAATGATATGTTTGGATATAACTCAGGTGTAAAAATCGCAGGCATGCAAAAAAAGCCGACGGCTATTTGCGCGGCCGCCGACATACTGGTAATGGGACTCTATAAAGCTTTTGACGAATATAACATTAAAATTCCGCAAGACATTTCGATTGTGGGTCTAGATAATATTTATATAGACGGTATTATGAATCCCAAAATTAGTTCCGTTGATTTATCACAAAGAGAAATAGGCCGAATAGCAGCTAGAATGCTATTTGAAAAGATTTACAATCAGGAACGTGCCATGGCGAACGTAGTATATCAGCCCACATTAATAGTAAGAGATTCAAGTGCAAAAATTTTAGAATAAGCATTAAGTTTTGCTTAAGGCAGGGTTATTTGCAGTATTATTTTTTTTCGGAGGCAATCGATTACCCAATATAATTCATTTCAAACAAAAAAAGGAGGCAACAAAAATGGGAAAGAGGAAATTTGCAAGGTCGGTAGCACTCATGCTTGTATCACTGCTTGTAGTTAGCACAATGTTTGTATTTGCAGGTTGTTCAAAAAAACCGGGAACTGCTGATACAAATGTTGCCGATACTGGAAGTCAGGATACTGGTACAAAAGATCAGGATACTGACACCAAAAAGGTGGTTGGATTCGATTTACTGTTCAGACGTGACGAATGGTGGAAGGATCTGGAGAAAACTGCTGTTAAAGTATCAAAAGACCTGAACCTGGAGCTTCGCATGCAGGATGCCGACTTAGACAGTGAAAAGCAGTCTCAGCAGGTGGAAACATTTATTTCTGAAAAGGTAGACGCAATACTAATGGCGCCTGTTGATTTTGATGCGCCAATTGCAGTAATTAATGAAGCAGCAAAAGAAGGCATACCGGTATTTACAATTGACTCAGGTGTTTCCGATACAACAAATGTAACAAGCGGCGTAACACATAACCATTATCAGGGAGGCTATGAGCTGGGGCTATGGGCAGCGGAATTCATTAACGAAAACTATGGCGGAAAAGGAAAAGTAGGAATTATTACAGATCCAACACTTGTGTCTATAGTTGTTGCACGTTGTGATGGCTTTAAAGATGGACTTAAGGAAAAGTGTCCCGGCGCAGAAATTGTTGCAGAACAAGACGGTAAATGCGACAGGAACATTTCAATGTCGGTTGCAGAGAGCATTTTAACAGCGCATCCTGATACCGTTGTCTGGTTTGGCGGTAATCCGGATATGGGTTACGGCGCTATTGCCGCCTTGGAAGGAAAGGGTATTGATGCTTCAAAGGTAGCTGTATACACAGAAGGATGGGGTATTGAAACATTACAGGCTATGATGAAAGACAATCCATATCTTAAGGGTGTTATGGTAACTCCTTCGGATAAACTCGTAACATTGGCTCTTGAAACTATCAGAAAACACCTTGATGGTGAAGAAGTCAATAAAGAGACTATGATGGATAGTGACATGGTGGATAGGAGTAATGCTGTCGAATACTTTAAAGCTTATGGAGTGGAACTGAAGTAGTAAAAGCAGGTATATGTAGATGCTGAGCAGTAATGCCTGGCATCTGCACATACTCTTTATAAGTCTATTTTTGCAGCTTATTTATAACAAATTTAGTAAAATGAAGGTGAGATAAATGGAAGCTACTCATGAAGTTTCAACGCAAAAGGCACCGAATAAGCTTAACCGGTTTTTTGTTCAATCCAGTAAGGACTATGCTATACTTTACGCACTAATATTCTTATTTATCATTATGTCTATTATTGCTGATACCTTTTTTAGCATAGATAACATTTCAAATATTGTAAGACAGACTGCTATTGTGGGAATAATGGCAGCCGGAGAGTTCTTTGTCATCACGTCAGGCATGATAGACCTTTCGGTGGGATCTACTTTGGCTATGTCGGGTATTGTATTTGCCGCAATTTTAAAAACAGGCGGGATAGAAATGATGCCTGTTGCTATTATAGCAGGGATAGGCGTTGGCTTGATAATAGGCCTTATAAATGGGGTTATAGCATCATGCTTTCGTATCCCTCCGTTTATCACTACATTGGGTACAATGCTGATTGTACGTGGTGTGGTGCAGGCATCTACAAATTCGTATCCTATTGCCGGCCTTCCTGCTGGCGTGGAGTATCTGGGCAGAGGCTTCCTTTTTGGAATTCCTGTACCGGTGTATGTAATGGTAGGCGTTTTTATCGTTGCGAAAATCATAGCCGACAAAAAGAAAGCAGGCAGGTTTATGTATGCTATTGGAGGCAATGAAGAGGCGGCATACCTAAGTGGAATAAAGGTTAATAAATACAAAATACTTGCCTATGTGATTTGTGGAATCACAGCTGCAATTTCAGGAATTATAATGGTTTCACGGCTTACGTCCGGACAGCCCAAAGCGGGAGTCGGGTATGAATTTGAGGCTATTATTGCGGTAATAATTGGCGGGGTCAGTTTTGCAGGAGGTAAGGGTAAGGTTTTGTCGGTATTGATGGGAGCTCTGTTTGTATCTACCCTGATAACAGGACTTAGGATTATGAATGTCGATACGAATTTTCAGGATATCACGAAGGGTATTGTATTTATTTTGGCCATCGGAATTGATGTTCTGCGCAACAGGGTTAAAAAATAGGCAGGAAAGGAGTTTTTGCGATGATAGATGATTGCTTGCTCAAAATAGAAAATGTCAGTAAAATATTTCCCGGTGTGCGGGCATTAAGTAATGTGAGTCTAACCGTGCATGAGGGTGAAGTACATGCATTAATGGGCGAAAATGGAGCCGGCAAGTCTACGCTTATTAAAATTCTTTCCGGGGTTTACAGTGCGGATGAAGGGAAAATAACGTTTAATGGCCAGGAAATCAAAGATTTAAATCCGATGGATAGTATTAATATTGGAATTAGTACAGTACATCAGGAATTAAAGTTGGTTGGATCTTTATCGGTGGCAGAAAACATTTTTCTTGGTAATCCTAAAGAGAAATCATCGTTAATTGGTAAAATTGTAAACCAGCAAAGCTTATGCGAAGAAGCAAAAAAGATTGTTGATTCCATGGGAATTAACATTGATGTGCAGGAAAGTGTCGAAAATTTGAGCGTAGCTAAAAAGCAAATTGTAGAGATAAGTAAAGCGCTTACAAGACAGGCCAAGCTTATTATAATGGATGAACCTTCGGCAACCTTGACTGAAAACGAGCTGGAAATACTTTTCGGTGTTATTAAAAAATTGAAGGAAAATAAGATTGCCGTGATTTATATTTCGCATCGGCTGGAAGAAATATTTAAAATAGCGGATCGTGTTACGGTACTGCGGGACGGAAAATTGATTATAACCGAAGATGTGGAAAATTTGGACCGTGATTCACTTATAAAACACATGGTCGGACGTAAAATAGAAAATGTATACCCTACGAAATGCAGGGATACAGGGGATATTCTCCTGGAAGTTAAAAATTTGAACAGGAAAGGCGTACTTTCAAATATAAGCTTTACTCTGCGCAGAGGAGAAATACTTGGGATTGCCGGCTTGGTCGGCTCAGGAAGGACAGAACTGGCAAGGGCAATTTTTGGTGCCGATAGTACTGATAGTGGAGAGGTATGTATCTGCAACAAGCGTATTGATGTGAAAAATGTATATAGTGCTATCAAACATCGTATTGCCCTTGTACCGGAAGAAAGAAGACTCCAGGGTATTATTCCGGAAATGTCGGTAGAAAAAAATATAACATTAATCGGCATTAAGAACGTAATTAAAAAATCGTTCATTAACTCCAAGTTGGAAAAAGAGGCTGCTGAAAAGTATATTTCAATGCTAAGAATCGCAACTCCAAGTGAGAAGTTTCTCATTAAGGATCTTAGCGGTGGAAACCAGCAAAAATGTGTACTGGGCAAATGGCTTTATGTAGATTCAGACATCCTTATACTTGATGAACCAACGAGGGGAATTGATGTTGGTGCAAAGCAGGAGATATACAAGATTCTGAAAGATATCGCAAAAAGCGGCAAGGGGATCATCGTAATATCATCTGAGCTGCCTGAGGTACTTGGTGTATCTCATAGAGTGATTGTAATGCATGATGGTAAAATCACCGGGGAAGCAGATGCAGATCTGACAACTCAGGAAGAAATCATGAACTATGCAACTTTGTAAAGAAAATTGAACGACATGAATGAAGTGTAACATCAGCATTAAAATTAAATGCATAACAAAAAAGGAGGTTGTTTTATATGGCAACTATAGGTATTCCTATGTCGGAATTTGAAGAAAGAACAAGAAAAGTACAGCGTGAAATGGAAAAGGAAGGGATAGATTTATTCCTGGCATTTTCATCCGAGTGTGAACCGGCGTATGTGCGTTATCTCGCGGACTACTGGCCTAATTTTGAAACAGCTGCGGTACTCATTCCGGCAAAAGGCGATTCAATATTATTGTCCGGTCCGGAAGCAGGCAAGGGCGGATTTGCAGCATACTTTAACAAGGCAAAGGGCTTAATACCCATGACGGATTTTAGAGAATCATCTCAACCCGGATATTCAGACATGAAATTGAAAGATTGGGGAGACATTTTCAAGGATTTCCCTGCAAAAAGAGTAGCTATTGCAGGTGAGCACATGTTTCCGCATGTAATATTTCAAAATATAAAAAAATCGGCGCCAAAAGGTACAGAATTATTTTTCAATGATGACATTTTGCGTAGAATCATGGTTATTAAAAGCGAAAATGAAAGAAATTGCATGAGAGAGGCGGCGCGCATAGCAGAAATCGGTTTAAAAGCCGCTCTTGATAATATTAAGGTTGGAATGCTTGAAACGGAACTCCTGGGAATAGCCACGGCTGCAATGCTAGCGGCAGGAGCAGAGTCTACTGCATATTCGTTGTGGTGTGTTGGCGGGGAAAAGACGGGTCATGCAATCGGCAGACCGGAACCTATACCACTGAAAGAAGGCCCGGCACATATTCAATTGGGAGCCAGGGTTTCCGGATATTGCAGCAGTCTTGCAAGACCGGTGTATTTAGGCAAGATACCGAAAGAAGTGAGAGATTTTTATCAATGCGGAGTAGACGCTTCAAACTTGTGTATTAGCATGCTCAGAGAAGGAAACATTGCAAAAGATGTTGCGATAAAAACACACGATTTTATACGTTCAAAGGGCTTTGGAGATAGAATACTTTACGGTCCCGCACATACTATCGGTCAAATGGAATGCGAATGGCCGTTTATTGAAAGCGATTGTGAAATCGAACTAAAAAGTGGTATGACCATCAGTATATGTTTATTCCTGGGGAATAAAGAGATGGGACTGAGGTTTGAGGATGGTGTAATTGTGAGAGACGGCGATGCCGAACAATTAACATCATATCGCAAGGAAGTTATTTCAGTAGAATAATAATAGAGAAAACAGGGAAGGTGTTTGTATGGCAAATTATTTGGTCGGATGTGACGTTGGGACAAGTGGAACGAAAGCTGTGATTATCGATGATCAGGGTGTAGTTCACGGGAGTCATTATGTTGAATATCCACTGCTTACACCACGCCCCGGCTGGGCTGAACATGATCCCAACTGTTACTGGAATGCGGTCGCAGAAACGATCCGGGTATCAATTAAACAATCCGGGGCAGATCCCAGGGAGATTCGAGGTGTCAGTGTCAGCGCACTATCTCCTGCGTGTATTTTGGTGGATAAAGAAGGCAATCATCTGCAAAATGCCCATATCTGGATGGATAGAAGAGCAACTGCCGAGTGTCAATGGATAAAGGATAATATTGGAGATGAGAGAGTTTTCAAGCTTTCAGGTAATCCTATCGATCCTTACTATGCCACGGTTAAACTGATGTGGGAAAAGAATAACCGCCCCAATCTTTATAAACAGGCATATAAACTGCAGACAGCTGCGGATTATCCACGAATGAAGCTTACCGGCAAAGCAGTTATAGATTATTCAAATGCAAGCCTTGTTGGAGTTGCATTTGACATTGTAAATAAAAAATGGGACTACGACATGATTGAAGAGTTGGGCCTGAATCCCGATCTCTTTCCGGACATCTATGCCTGCGATGAAGTCATTGGTGAGGTGACGCGCGAGGCAGCAGAAGTAACAGGTCTGGCGCCCGGAACTCCGGTTGTGGCAGGAACGGTTGATTGTAATGCCGCATGGGTAGCAGGAGGCGCCATTGAGCCCGGTGATACTTCTTTGGTTATGGGAACAGCAGGAGTGTTGGGTGTAGTTCATGAAGAGCCTAAGTTTACAAAAAACATGATTACTATTGTACACACGGCTAATTCTAAAAATCTGTATACAACCCTTGCTGCAATTGTATCCTGCGGGGGTGTGACGCGTTATTACAGGGACAATTTTGCACAAATGGAGCGCTTTACTGCCGAAAAGCTAAAAATGGATGTATATGAATTAATGAATCTGGAAGCAGCTAATGTCCCGGCGGGAAGCGATGGAATGATTGTATTGCCATATTTCATGGGTGAAAGAACGCCTATATGGGATCCGCTTGCTCGCGGCGTGGTTTTTGGCATGTCGCTGTCACACGGCAGAGGGCATTTGCTGCGCGCTTTGATGGAGGGGGCTGCTTATGCGCTGAACCACAATTTTGACCTGATAAAGCAAAGTGGAATTGATATTACGCTTCCCATAGTGATTTCCGAGGGCGGAGCAAAAAGCCGTCTATGGAGACAAATCGTTTCCGACGTGCTTAATGTGCCGCTGGCCTACATGGAGCAAAACGCCGGCGCGCCGGTTGGAAATGCTGTTCTGGCAGGTGTAGGCACCGGAGTTTTTAAAGATTTCTCCATAGTTAAAAAGTGGAGCAGCAATATTTGTCAGAAAAACACACCGGATGCCCAAACACATGAGCAATATATGAAGCTTTATAATGTGTATCGTAATGTATATGAAGATATAAAGGGCAACTATAAATTACTTGCAGAAGCAACGGGATTTTGCTGATGATATTGCAATCTAATGAACTTATTTTTTACTCGATAATGAGTAAATCTATGGTGGGTGATGTCGATTATGGTAAACGAATTTAAAATGAAGCAGGATATCGTTGAAGTAGGTAAAAGGCTTTACAATAGAGGGTTTGTTGCGTCAAATGATGGGAATATAAGCATAAGGATTTCCGAAAAGGAAATCCTTATCACACCTACCGGCGTTTCAAAGGGATATATGGAAACCTCAGATATATTAAAGGTGGACATTAACGGAAGTGTTATTTCGGGAAAAAAAATGCCGACCTCTGAAATGAAAATGCACCTTGCCGTGTATAGGAAAAGAGCGGATGTACAAGCCATAGTACATGCTCATCCTCAAAAAGCCACTGCTTTTGCTATTGTAGGGAAAACCTGTGACAAGATAACATTGCCGGAGGTAATATTTTCCTTAGGGTTTATATCACTTGCGGAGTATGGGACACCTTCAACTGATGAAGTTCCAAGATCTGTAGAAAAGCATATCGGTAATTCAGATGCAATATTGCTTTCCAATCACGGTGCATTAACAGTGGGTAAGGATATCTATGATGCGTATTATAAGATGGAAACCCTTGAACATTTTGCAAGCATTACTCTTTACGCAAGGCTGCTGGGTGGAGAAAAAGCCCTTAATAGCGAGCAGATTGAGGAGCTTTTCAGGGTGAGAAGGGACGTATTCGGGAAAAAGGATATTTCCATAGATGATATTGGTGCATGCGGGGGATGCGGTGCCGTTTCTGAAATTAACAGTTCGGATCTTGCCTCTGAAAATAGGTGTGAGGATGATATCAGAGAAAAAATAAAAGCTCTTGTTACTGCTGAGCTAAGAAAACTAAGTAATAAATAAAAGCTATAAAGAAGCCGGCTATAATTTTTTGAAAGGATGTGTGTAACTTGAAGGAAGCACTTGGAATGATTGAAACCCAGGGATTCATTGGTGCTGTGGAGGCTGCCGATGCTATGGTAAAGGCTGCCAATGTAACGTTGATAGGTTACGAGAAAGTAGGCCATGCTCTTGTTACAGTATTGGTAAAGGGTGATGTTGGAGCTGTGAAGGCAGCTACAGATGCAGGCGCTGCTGCAGCAAAGCGTGTGGGAGAGCTGATTTCTGTCCATGTCATCCCGAGACCGCACAATGATGTGGAGGGAGTACTTAGTGAAGTGCTCAGGAAATAGTAAATTTTTATTGAAGCAGGGGGGTTAATGCATTATGGACTATGAAGCTTTAGGAATGGTAGAAACCAAAGGTATGGTCGGTTGTATAGAGGCATCGGATGCGATGGTGAAGGCAGCTGATGTGGTGCTTGTATCATATGTCAAAATAGGTGCGGGTTATATTACTGCGGTAGTAAGGGGAGATGTGGCAGCAGTGAAGGCAGCTGTTGACGCCGGTGAAGAAGCTGCCAAAAGAGTAGGGGAGCTTGTAGGCACCCATGTCATTCCAAGACCGCACTCCGATCTTGACAAAGTATTCCCAATAAGCGTGAAGATCGACGCCTGAAAGCTTTTTTCAGAGGAGGAAAGCTAACATGGGGAGGGGTTTCAGCTGGATATTGAAGAACTTGCCGAGATCATAACAAATGAGATAATAAAAATAATAAAATCAATGAAATCAAGTATGTGCAATAGTACTGATGAAACATTTGCAAAGGCAGATGTGATTGAAAAGACTGAGACGCAAAGGATAGAACAGCGCTCTGATTCCGGAAATAAGGCAGGGAAAAGAACCATTATCTGTATGGAAGATATAAGAGCCTTGAAGTCAGATGTGCTGGAGGTAGAGGCGGGCACGATTTTCACCCCGCTTGCAAAAGACTACCTTAAAGAAAAACGCATACGTATTGTGTTCAGGGAGTAGGAGATATAGTACAACAGTTATATTTTAATACTGAATAAAGTTGGTGGTTTCTTGTGATAGTAGGCAGGGTAGTTGGTACAATAGTCTGCACACAAAAGGATTTAAGCCTTGCAGGGAAAAAGATGCTTGTCATACAGCCGATAAACATGTACAGCCTCAAGAATGAGGGAAACCCTGTAGTAGCGTTAGATTCGGTAGGAGCAGGCACGGGAGAGCTGGTTATGGTTGTCGGCGGGAGTTCTGCAAGGCTGGCTGATGGATACTCAAAGGTTTCAGTAGACCAGTCGATCATTGGGATACTTGATTCCATAGAGATATCCGGTACTTTTGTGTTTCGTAAGGGAAATGACGGAGAATTACAATGTGTAAGCCAGAAAAAAGAAAAAGTGACAGGGAAAAAAAGTAACAAAAAATAAAGACTGGCTTATGGAGGTTGCTATGAGAGTTGATGAAGTGCAAATTAATAGCATAGTTAAGGAAGTATTAAAACAAATACTTGATGATAAGGATATAAATATATCAAAAACAGATTACAGTAAGCAACCTGGGAATGAGAGTTTACAACACAGCTCGGACAGTGGTGTATTCAATGACATGGATAGTGCAATAAAAGCAGCGAAGGATGCCCAGGAAAAACTGGTATCTATGAGCCTTGAAAAACGGAAAACAATAATTGAGGCTATGAGAGTGGCAATAAAGGATAATGCCGGGGTTCTTGCTTCGATGTCGGTTGAAGAAACCGGAATGGGAAGGGTCAAGGACAAGACAAATAAAAACCTGCTTGCTGCTTCCAGAACCCCTGGAATCGAAGACATAGCACCGGTTGCATATACGGGTGATTATGGATTTACAATGGTAGAGAGGGCTCCGTATGGAGTTATAGGTGCTATAACTCCTTCCACTAACCCCAGTGAAACGGTAGTATGCAACAGCATAGGCATGATAGCAGCAGGAAACTCGGTTGTATTCAACCCGCACCCTTCTGCAAATAAAGTAACTCAGTTTACCATAAAGCTTTTAAATAGGGCGATAGTATCAGCGGGTGGGCCTGAAAACCTGCTGGCCACTGTTGAACAATCTACAGCCCAGACAGGTATGATACTGATGGAACATCCTGATATAAGGCTTTTGGTGGTAACAGGAGGACCTGTGATAGTGAAAATCGCAATGAAATCTGGCAAAAAGGTTATTGCAGCAGGGCCTGGGAATCCTCCGGTGGTAGTAGATGAGACAGCGGACATTGAGAATGCGGCAAAAGATATAGTTGATGGAGCTTCATTTGACAATAATCTCTTGTGCATTGCTGAAAAAGAGGTATTTGTAGTTGACATAGCGGCGGAACAGCTAAAGAAGTCGATGACGCTTAATGGTGCCTATGAACTTAACAGAAGCCAGCTTGACAGACTAATGGATGTAATAACCGTAAAAAAAGCGGGCGGTGAGATTACTGTAAATAAAAGCTTCGTAGGTAAGGATGCAAAAGTAATACTGTCACAGATAGGCATAGAGGTTGATGACCGGATAAAGCTTGCAATAGCGGAAGTAGAAGAGGATCATCCCCTCGTGTATCTGGAACAGCTAATGCCTGTACTTCCCATAGTAAGAGTAAGGGATGTAGATCATGCCGTAAGATTGGCTGTAAATGCTGAACAGAGGAACTATCATACTGCTATGATGCATTCAAAGAATGTAGAAAATCTGTCCAAAATGGCAAAGGCAATAAACACAACGATATTTGTAAAGAATGGACCGTCTTATGCGGGACTTGGAATGTTTGGGGAGGGTTTCACAACCTTTACAATAGCAAGTCCGACAGGAGAAGGGCTGACATCTCCCTTAACCTTTACGCGACAGAGAAGGTGTGTATTAAAAGACCAGTTCAGAATAATATAAGATGGGCTACAAGGAGACGGCAGTGACAGAACCAAAGGAAAAGACTATGGATAAAACCAATATTATAGACATGATAAGAAATGCCGGTGTTGTAGGTGCAGGGGGAGCCGGATTTCCTACCCATGTAAAACTTTCGGCGAAAGCGGATTTTGTAATAGCTAATTGTGCAGAATGCGAACCCCTTTTAGAAAGTGACCGTCACCTTCTCTTGAGAGAACCCCGTAAGGTTATAGAAGGTTTAAAGGTTGCCGTAGAAACAGTCGGAGCTGCAAAAGGAATAATAGCGGTAAAAGAAAAACATAAAGACATCATAGAAATACTAACGCCTCTAATAGCAAAAGAAAGTAATCTGGAACTGTTTCTTCTTGGAAACTTCTATCCGGCCGGTGACGAGCATGTACTTGTGTACGAAGTGACCGGAAGGGTTGTTCCCATGGGAGGGATACCGCTGCACGCCGGTGTTGTGGTTAACAACGCATATACGCTTGCCATGGTTTGTGATGCTGTCTGCGGTAAAAGCTTTACTCACAGATATGTAACTGTTACAGGCGTTGTAAGAACCCCCTGTGTTGCAAGGCTGCCAATAGGCATGTCCATACGGGAAGCCATTGAGAAGGCGGGGGGCGGAATAACAGTCAATAGCTTCCGGGCGATAATTGGCGGACCTATGATGGGAAAAATCGAGGAAGACCTGGAAAAGCCCTTGCTTAAAACTACCGGCGGAATAATAGTGCTGCCGCAGAACAGTAAACTGATAGAGCTAAAGACCTCTTCACTTGAAGCATCCTTCAGGAGGATCAGGTCCACCTGCTGCCAGTGCAGCTTCTGCACCGATATGTGTCCAAGAAGCCTTTTAGGACATAAGCTGTCGCCTCATAAAATAATGAGGGCAGTTCCTTTTTCAAGTACGGATATCAATGCAGAAAGCATATATAACTCGTCGCTGTGCAGCGAATGCGGACTATGCGGATATTTTTCCTGTACAATGGGTCTTAAGCCCAATATGATTAATGGATTTTTAAAGGGAGTAATGGCAAAAAATAAAATTAGACCTGACTTTAAGGGAGTAAAGCCTTATGATGTAAATCCGTTCAGGGAGGACAGGAAAGTGCCTACAGAAAGGCTCACCGCAAGGCTGGGCCTATCTCAATATGACAGACACCTGCCATTCAAGGATGGGGAAATCGACGCTCAAATACTAGTGATACCCTTAAAGCAGCATACAGGCGCCCCTTCCATACCTGTAGTTAATACAGGTGACAGGGTAAATGCAGGTGGTCTTCTTGCAGAAATACCTGACGGTAGTCTTGGTGCGAATATACACTGTCCAAGAGATGGGATTGTTAAAGAAGTGTCAGAAAGAATAGTTGTAGATTGTTCGTAAAGTGTAGAAAAGTTTACGGTTAACCTGGAGGAATAGAATGAAGTCCATAGGAATAATTGAGGTCTCAAGTATAGCAAAAGGGATAGAACTCTGCGACCATATGATAAAAGCGGCTGAGATAACAGTAGTGGAAGCTATGCCTATGTGCCCGGGGAAATACGTGATAATAATATGCGGTGATGTGGCTGATGTAAAGCATTCTGTCGAGACTGCATCTAATGAAGCCGGAGCGGCGCTTGTAGATAAGCTTGTAATACCCAACATACATGAACAGGTATTTGGTGCAGTGAACTGTACAGTTCATATAGACAGTATAGAGGCTCTCGGCATAATAGAAACCTATTCTGTAGCATCAGGGATCAGGTCGGCCGATACAGCAGTGAAAGCTGCCAGTATAGACCTGATAGAGATCAGGCTTTCCAGGGGTATGGGGGGAAAATCATACATTACGCTTACCGGTAGTGTCGGAGCAGTAAAGGCAGCTGTAACAGCAGGCTGTGAGGCCGCCAGGGAAGAGGGCCTTCTTGCAGGATATTCCGTAATACCTTCACCCCATAGTGAACTGAAAAGATTTATTTATTAAATATTCAGCAGACTGCTATGAAAAAGAAGAGCCGACGGAAAACTAACAGGAGAGTGAATTACTTGTTTTACGGTAAAGTAGTAGGTTCTATAGTATGCACTATAAAGGATGAAAAGCTAAAAGGGAAGAAGCTGCTTGTTGTTCAGAGGGTAAACTATGAGGGCGAGGATGAAGGGAGTCCCATAATAGCAGTGGACACGGCACGTGCGGGAGCAGGAGACTTTGTGTTCCTCGCAAAAGGGAAAGAGGCGTCTCTGCCTTTTGGTGATATGAAACATCCGGTTGACGCATCAATCATAGGTATAATAGACAGGACAAATGTAAAATAAGATCAAGGTGATATGGTTGTTGATTTGTAAGGTAATAGGGCAGGTAATATCAACCTGTAAGGACAAAAATATACTGGGTAAAAAGCTTATGATTGTGCAGGAAAAGCATAACCTTGGTACAAAGAAATCATTAATTGCCATTGACTGCGTTGATGCGGGGATAGGCGATACTGTTATAGTTGTCCATGAAGGCGGTTCATCACGGATGGCATCGCAGTGTTCTGAAGGCCCTGTAGATGCAGCAATTGTTGGAGTTGTTGATTATGATGAATGGTGAAATGACATTAGCTTTAAATAGAGCTGCGATGGAAAAGGACATAAATGTCGGCATTTCAAACAGGCATGTGCATCTCTCTGTTATCGAAAAGGAAATACTTTTCGGCATAGACTATCAATTGACATATATAAAGAGCCTGTCACAAAAGGGACAGTTCGCAGCAAAGGAAACGGTGACACTTATAGGATTGAAAGGCAGCATAGATAATGTGAGGATATTGGGTCCTGAGAGGAAGGAAACTCAGGTTGAGATATCCAGAACAGATATGTATAAGCTTGGTGTAAATGCACCTGTGAGGGATTCGGGAAACCTTGAAAACACACCGGGGATAGTCATAATAGGGCCGAAAGGAATGGTCACTCTGAAAAGGGGTGTCATATGTGCCAAGAGGCATATACACATGAACCCGGAAGATGCGGAAGCTTTTATGCTTAACGACAAGGATGAGGTAATGGTTAGAGTAAACGGTGAAAGAGGGCTTATTTTTGAAAATGTACTAATCAGGGTGGATGAAAGCTTTGTGCTGGAGTATCACATAGATACCGATGAAGCCAATGCATCAGGACTGAGGAATAATGATAAGGTTGAGATAGTATAAGGCTTTTGCGCTTCACGGCAAGGATGAGGTAATGGTTAGAGTAATGAAGTATAGCACATATTAGTTGACGCGTCAACGAATATGTGCTATGCTTCTTTTTGCATCTTTAAGAAAGGGGGGGAGAGCCGTGGATACATCTGATAAAAGTGAAAAAATCTTAGGACTTATTAACTCGCTGCATCAAAAAATGCGGTTAATACAAGAAACTAAAATGCGGAAATATGGTTTATCATATGGCGAATGTATGCAGCTTCTGACTTTAGCCCGGGAGAGTGAGATGATAAATCAAAATATCTTGGCAAGCAAGCTGAATATAGATAAAGCTTTGGTTGCCAGACAGCTTGCAAGGCTTGAAAGCAAGGAGTTTATTACACGTACAAAAAACCCGTATAATCAGCGTGAAAATGAAATTACACTGACAGACAAAGCAAAAGAGCTTGTGCCGAAGCTGATCTTCTCCCATCAGCAGGGGATAAATCAAATTTTCACACAAATCCCCGGGGAGGACTTGGAGATCTTTGAAAAGACGCTGGCGACCTTGTTGTGCAGTATAGAGAAAAGTATTAATGTAATAGTAAAAAAATAGACTGGAGATAACATCGTGAACGACAAAAAAGTTAAAATTCTTAGTGACGCCCCTGTAACAAAGGCTATCTTTACCATGTCATTACCCGTTGTTGCAGGAATGATGGTGCAGGTCCTATATAATTTGGTCGACATCTTTTTCATTGGAAAACTTAGCGACCCCAATCAGCTTGCTGCCGCGAACATCACTACCCCGATTTTCATGATTATGATGGCGCTGGCGGGTATAGTTGGAACAGGCGCTGCTTCGTATATTTCGCGCTGCCTTGGAGAAAAAAATTACGAACAGGCCAATAAAACACTCTCAACCGGAGTTGCAATCTGCATTGGCATGGGTCTGCTTGTTACGGTACTTGCAAGCATATTCGCAGGTGCAATCGTAAACAACCTGGGTGCCAGCAGTGACACCTTCCCCTTCGCCTATGATTATTCCATTGTCCTATTTGCAGGAAGCATATTTATCATGTGCAATTTCGCATTAGGGCAGCTTTTGCGAAGCGAAGGGTCTGCGATGATTGCTATGATTGGTATGATGATAGGAACAGTGGGAAATATCATATTAGATCCGATTTTTATTTTCGGATTTGATATGGGGATTATGGGAGCTGCTATTGCTACGGTGCTTGGCAACATATGCAGTCTGGCCTTCTATGTCATTTGTTATACAAGGGGAAAATCGCTTGTTAAAATCAGTCCAAGGTATATCTCCTCAGACAGAATTATATGGAAGGAAATTTTCATTATAGGGATTCCGGCATCTTTAAGCCAGATACTCATGAGTGTTGCAATGATTTTATGTAATAACATAGCTGTCACCTACGGGGATTTTGTTGTTGCAGGGATGGGCGTTGCCTCAAAAGTGATGACCATCGGTACCTTTATCTTTATGGGTTTTGCTGCAGGCTGCCAGCCACTTGTAGGATTTAATTACGGAGCGGGTAATTTTCAGCGTGTCAAAGAGGTTATTAAGAAGGGCATGATTATAACAACCCTTATCGGAGTAGTGCTTGCTGGTGTTTTTATTATTTTCACAAATAGCTTTATTTCGTTTTTCACTGATATACCGGAGGTTATAGAACAAGGAACTACTATTTTACGAGCACTGTCGCTATCACTGCCCGTACTTGGAGTACTGATGATCTCTACAACAACAGTGCAGGCTATGGGCAAAGCAACTGCGTCGTTGCTGCTCTCCATATCTAGACAAGGTATTGTCCACATTCCTCTGCTGTATATATTAAGCGAACTGTTTGCATTAAGCGGGCTAATTTTGGCTCAACCCATTACTGATGCATGTATGGCGGTTTTCGCTATAATTATATTATTATCAATTACCAAAAAGAATAGGCTGATGCAGGGAGAGGTAAAATTATCTCCATTGCCGGATGCGCAGGATTGTTGACTTTGGCGCATATAATCTTCATTTATATGCTGCGCAGCAGACATTTTGAGAATGTCCTCTTTTGTGGTATTATATTAGTGTGTTAAGAATCTCTACTTTAATAGAATTCAAGCAATTATATTTTCTGCATGAAATTTTCACGGGAAATTGTCTAATACTTTTGTTTGGAAAGTAGATATATTTTAAAACGCAATACATCTATAATAGATCTGCTTTGTTATGCTATTAGCATAGCAAAGTTATAAAACAATTGAT
>CAYOKA010000014.1:0-28963 GCA_964404395.1 uncultured Oscillospiraceae bacterium
TGTCCATAGATATAGCAGATGTTGATGTGGGCAGGAACATTGGCGCGCAGCTTCAGACATTACAGGCAGAGGCTGATAAGAACATTGCGCAGGCAAGAGCCGAGGAAAGACGTGCCATGGCAGTTGCCAAGGAGCAAGAGATGGTTGCATTGGTACAGGAAATGCGTGCAAAGGTTGTAGAATCCGAAGCTGAGGTGCCTAAAGCCTTGGCAAACGCTCTTAATAACGGTAATCTGGGTGCGATGGATTTTTACAATATGCAGAACCTGATTTCTGATTCAAAAATGCGAGATTCCATTGCGAATATGAATAAGCCTGCAACGGTCGAGGGTAAGAGTGAAAAAAACAAATAGGAATTGTGGATTGTAGCAGGATATATTGTCAGGCAACGGGAGATATATAGAGGAAGCTGACGGAAAGGATAATAGCTATGGCTGAATCAGGTTTGCCAAGAGTAACAGATGACAGCTTAAATAAGCTTAGATCAATGGAAGCGGAAAGGCCTCGAAAAGAAAGTTCAGGCAGAGTATCGGCCGGTTCAGGCCTAAAACTGAATACTAGTGGTGAAAGCCTGTTAAATGGCGTCATAATGGCTGAAGTGCTTGGAAAGCCGAGATGCTTAAGGCGTGAGCGTCGCTAAAGCATTGTAGTGCTCATCTCTACGGCTGTTCAACTATTTACGAGCTAAGCTTAATACGCCGGAGCTAACCTTATGGAGTTTATGAAAGTTAGTTTCCGGCATATTGTTCTGGCTTGAATATTACCGTAGCCAAGGGCGGAACCTGTATTTTTAGTGTAAAGGGCTTATCATGATACTCTGCATGCTCTGCATAAACCCCACCAATGTTTCCGACATTGCTGCCACCGTATATTTCGGAATCGCTGTTCAAAATCTCCTTATAGAAGGCATCATATTGAACCCCAATTTTATAGTCCTTATATACTACCGGTGTGAAGTTGCATACGAACAAGAGAGTGTCTTCAAGCCTGTCGGTTTTACGCAAGAATGCAACAACGCTGTGGTCGCTGTCATTGCAATCCAGCCATTCAAAGCCGTCATAGACGGTATCCATTTCGTAAAAAGCTTTTTCAGAGGTGTAAAGCTTGTTTAAATCGCGCACATAGTCCTTTAGCTGTCTATGCTTGTCGTAGCCCAGCAGATGCCAGTCCAGTCCCTGTCTAAAATTCCACTCGATAAACTGGCCGAACTCATTTCCCATGAAAAGCAGCTTTTTCCCGGGATGTCCGTACATATAGCCGTAGGCGACACGCAACCCCGCAAACTTCTGCCAGTAGTCCCCCGGTATTTTCTCAATCATTGAGCGCTTACCATGAACTACCTCATCATGGGAAAGGACGAGGATGAAGTTCTCGTTCATCGCATACATTATGGAGAAGGTAAGGTAGTTATGATGATATTTGCGATAAACCGGATCCAGACTTATGTACCGCAGATAATCGTTCATCCAGCCCATGTTCCACTTGTATGTAAAGCCCAGACCGCCGGTATATGGAGGTTTTGTAATCATCGGCCAGGAGGTGGATTCCTCCGCAATCATCATAATTCCCGGGGAATATTCATAGACAGCTGTATTTAGCTGCTTCAAAAAGTCTACTGCTTCGAGGTTTTGATTGCCTCCGTATTTATTGGGGATCCATTCCCCGCTTTCTCTGCCGTAATCCAGATAAAGCATAGAAGCCACCGCATCCACCCGTATACCGTCAATATGATATTTTTCAAGCCAGAATACCGCATTTGAAATAAGGAAGTTCCTCACTTCGTTCCTGCCATAGTTGAATATCAATGTACCCCAGTCGGGATGCTCGCCCTGACGCGGGTCCATGTGTTCATAAAGCGCGGTGCCGTCAAACCTTGCCAGCCCATGACTATCTTTTGGGAAGTGGGCAGGAACCCAATCCATTATTACACCAATACCTTTACGGTGACATTCGTCGACCAGATACATGAAATCCTCCGGATGCCCGTAGCGACTTGTCACACTGAAGTAACCCGTCACCTGGTAGCCCCAGGAATCGTCAAGCGGGTGTTCTGCAACCGGGAGTAGCTCTATATGTGTATAGCCCATGTCAACTACATAAGGAACGAGCCTATCGGCTAATTCTCTGTAAGAGAGGAAGTTGTTGCCATCCTGCGACCTGGCCCAGGAGCCAAGATGCACTTCATAGATAGAGATTGGCTTACGAAAGGAATCCTCGGACTGTCTTTTCTCGATCCAGTCTGCGTCCCGCCAGTCATAATCGCTTCCCGGGTCATATACGATGGAGGCAGTACCCGGGCGCAGCTCGCTGTAAAAGGCATAGGGATCGGCCTTCTTCAAATAATCTCCGGATTTTGTTCTGATTTCATATTTATACACTTCGCCAGGGCCAATGTCCGGAATAAACAGGGCCCAGACACCTGAATTTCCCACCGGCTTCATAGGATGACTTGCTCCGTTCCAATAGTTATAATTGCATATGAGGCTGACGCTTACAGCCGAAGGAGCCCATACCGCAAAGTGCGTCCCGCTTTTTCCATCCAGTGTAATCGGGTGTGCGCCAAGCTTTTCAAATATTTTATGATGTGTGCCCTCACTAAAAAGATGCAAATCAAAATCAGTGATAAAGGGGGATTGAAATTCAGGTGCCTGATTATTCATGTTTATTCAAATCCTTCTTTGTGTATAATAAAAGTCGCTTACGTCCATTACCGCTATTATATAGGTTTTTCTGTAATTCTGCCACTGACTTTTCAAATGCTCTATTCAAAGTGTTGTACTTCATTCCACACAAATGATATACTTTGTCTATACTGCTAAAGGTAAAATGCCCACTAAGGAGATGGAAGGAATGGATGGAAAGATAAGGATACATGAAATGAAACCGGCTTCTTCATTAGATAGCCCCAATTTTGTGATGACATTTAATCATAGAAAATCAAAGGGTAACCAAATGGCCGACCATTATGAGGCTATTACAAGGCTGATAGGCAACAATGACCTTGTAATCTCGCTGGATACTTCCCTTATGAATCTGCCCAGCTCAAAGCGCGAGCAGTATTATTTGTCATTTCTTGAGGCAGTCCGTGGGCTTAATCTCGAGTACAGATGTTTTGAGACTACCTCCGATTCACGGCAGTCTTTTCTGGCTTCCATATTTAAAAAGAAAAATACTAAAAAGCAGGAGATGCTGGCCTATGTAGCCAACGAAATATGGATGCAGGGTGCACTTGAGCAAAGCTTTCCTCTTTATGGAGCAAGATATTTTATTACAAAGGACAATTCTGACGATGCACAGGTTATTGAGAAGATGCTTAGAATGATTGACGCCGAAAAGCTTGACTATTTTCAAGTGATAGCTTTTGATGCGGTGTTTATTGATAGTATAGGCATTTGCTCAAAATATGAGACACTATCCAAATTGAAAGAAAAATTCGAAGTATAGTAAGGAGAATTGCGTCCATTTGCAAATCGCGGTTATCGGGCGCTGTCACCTGAGACGCCATCGTATATCGGAATGACAAAAAATTCACATATACTTTTACCAAATATTATAGTAGAATAATGGTTGATGCGGCTGCCATGCTTTGTAGAAAAATAGCCGATTTTTATTTACCATACTATTTACATATGGAAAGGAAAGGAGTCATAGAAGAATGATTTATTCACATGAAGTTGAAAGAATGACGTGTGTGGCAAAGGGACCCAATCACGGTTCTGCGCCAATCCCCGAGGAGGGGAAATGGGTTCGGTCAAAGGAAGTAAAGGATATATCCGGTCTTACCCATGGAGTAGGCTGGTGTGCACCTCAGCAGGGGGCATGTAAGCTGACTCTGAACGTGAAGGAAGGAATTATTGAGGAGGCATTGATTGAGACCTTAGGTTGCTCCGGCATGACTCATTCCGCGGCAATGGCATCTGAAATTCTTCCCGGCAAGACTCTTCTGGAAGCTTTGAATACCGATCTGGTTTGCGATGCAATCAATACGGCGATGAGAGAATTATTCCTGCAAATCGTCTATGGAAGAACCCAGACAGCATTTTCAGAGGGAGGATTACCGGTCGGCGCAGGCCTTGAGGATCTTGGCAAGGGCTTAAGGAGTCAGATTGGTACAACCTACGGAACTTTGGCAAAGGGACCCAGATATCTGGAGCTGGCCGAAGGCTACATAACACGCACCGGGCTCGACGAGAACAACGAGATCATCGGTTACGAATTTGTGCACCTTGGCAAGATGATGGAAATGATCAAAAAGGGCACAGATGCTAATGAAGCGGTTAAAAAGGCGACAGGCAAATACGGACGATTCGATGATGCGGTTAAGTATATCGACCCGCGTCAGGAATAATTGGGGGAGGGATAAAAGTCATGGCATTGTTTGAAAGTTATGAAAGAAGGATAGATACAGTGAATGCCACATTGAACAAATATGGCATTGCGTCCTTAGAGGAAGCCAAGAAGATTTGTGATGAAAAAGGCATTGATGCCTACAATATTGTGAAAAAGATACAGCCCATTTGCTTTGAAAATGCATGCTGGGCTTATGTAGTAGGTGCTGCAATAGCAGTTAAGAAGGGCTGCAAGAAGGCTGCGGATGCTGCCGAGGCAATAGGTGAGGGCCTTCAGTCATTCTGTATTCCCGGCTCTGTGGCAGAGGACAGAAAGGTTGGGCTGGGTCACGGTAATCTCGGGGCTATGCTGCTTCGCGAGGAAACAAAATGCTTTGCATTTCTTGCAGGCCATGAGTCCTTTGCGGCGGCAGAGGGTGCTATAGGTATCGCGAATTCTGCCAATAAGGTGAGAAAGAATCAGCTGAGAGTTATACTCAACGGGCTTGGTAAGGATGCTGCTCAGATTATTTCCAGAATTAACGGTTTTACATATGTTGAAACTAAATTCGACTATTACAGCGGAAAGCTTGATGTAGTGAAGGAAATCAAGTATTCCAAAGGTGACAGATCGAAGGTAAGATGCTTCGGGGCTGATGATGTAAGAGAGGGCGTTGCTATTATGCACATGGAGGACGTCGATGTTTCTATTACAGGAAACTCCACTAACCCCACACGCTACCAGCACCCTGTAGCAGGCACCTACAAGAAGGAATGTAATGAGTTGAATAAGAAGTACTTTTCTGTTGCTTCGGGTGGAGGTACCGGAAGGACACTGCACCCCGATAATATGGCGGCAGGTCCGGCTTCATACGGCATGACCGATACAATGGGAAGAATGCATTCTGATGCTCAGTTTGCAGGGTCTTCATCTGTTCCGGCTCACGTTGAGATGATGGGCTTACTGGGCATGGGCAACAACCCGATGGTCGGGGCTACTGTATCAGTGGCGGTTGCGGTTGAAGAGGCAATGAAATGAGAAAAGATGACAGCCGGTAGATAAGGATGCGGGGGGACAGCAAAGCTGCCTCCCTTATTTTCACACGAGCCCATTGAGCCCTGCAATTTCAGAGCGTATTGATTTCATAGCCCGGCCTGCATCCTTAAGGGGTTGTAATATGTCAGCCTGCAAATCCGGAACATAGGCCTTCAATGCTAAAAAATCACCGTCTAATGAGTAATGTCCTAAGGAGGCCGGCAGCAGTATGGATTCGCCGCCTTTAAACGGTAATCCGCCATCATTCCATTTTATGATGCCCTCGCCGGAGATGAATGTATAAATAAAAAATTTGCTGCCATCGGCGATTTCCTGTACAGACCCTTTTATACAATATATTTCTATGCAAAAATAGTGGTTGGCAACGACAATTCGTTTTGTACAGTTGTTCCCAATATCCAGCTTAAGCCCGGCGTATTTTTCCTTCCGTCCGGATGAGTTGAAATCAATCACGTCCAGAGCCTTTTCAATGTGAAGCTGCCTGCCCACACGGCCATAATCGTACACTCTGTATGTGGTGTCAGAGCTTTGCTGAACCTCCGCCAAAATGATTCCTTTGCCGATTGCGTGAACTATTCCGGCGGGTATATTGATAACATCTCCGTCAAAAACCTCAATGGACTTAAGACAGCCCGCCACATCGCTCTGGCTCAGTGCCTGGGCAAACTTTTTGCGAGTGGTGCCTGGAACAACGTCATAAATCAGCCTTGCGCCCGGCTTTGCGCTTATGATATACCACATTTCATTTTTGCCGGATTCACCATTTTCCATTGTATATGCGTAGCTATCGTCTGGATGAACCTGAACCGACAGATTGTCCTGTGCATCAATGAATTTGACCAGCAGAGGAAATTTGTTCACATCCTTGCGGGGCAAGGCATCGCCGATTATTGCCCTCCCATGGAGCCTGATTAGTTGGGGCAGAGATAAGCCCTCGTAT
Organism: uncultured Oscillospiraceae bacterium; assembly: GCA_964404395.1. Classification (GTDB taxonomy): domain Bacteria; phylum Bacillota; class Clostridia; order Acetivibrionales; family DTU013; genus JAAYBT01. Next base: position 6,326 of record CAYOKA010000014.1, read on the forward strand.
TCTCCGTTTGAGATGATACTATAACCGTTCTTATGACAGGATACCTCCCAGCTTTCTGCAACTATTCCCTCCGGGGGCAATACTTTTCCCAGTGCAGCCAGATTTCTTCCGCCCCAGATATAGTCTTTATATAGTGGTTCAAATTTTAATGGATATAACATAGCATCTCCTAATAGTATCTGCATTTGTGGGTTACTAAAAGTATATAATATATTATTTGCTTATTCAACAGACTATAAATTATGCAGGTTGTTTCCGCATTTTGTTTCCAGACACGTGCCAATATGGTAGAATAAAACAAGATACTCAGGTCTGAATGGAGATATAGGTACATATGGATAAGGTATTGATTGAGGCTAGAAGCCTGACAAAAAAATACGGTAAAACCACAGCGCTGGTGGGAATTGACCTCAAAATAGCAAGTGGAGAGATTTTCGGACTATTCGGGGCTAATGGGGCAGGAAAATCTACCTTTATTTCGATTTTGGCTACGCTTTTAAAACCAACCTCAGGGGATATTCTGGTCAATGGGATTAGTGTTTCAGAGCAGCCTGACAGGATAAAGCCTGACATCGGCTTTGTGCCTCAGGATATTGCATTGTATCCGATGCTTTCGGGCAAGGACAATTTAGACTTTTGGGCCGGTATATATGGCCTTCACGGTAAGCTTAAGAAAGAAAGAGTTGAAGAGGCAGTTACTGTTGCAAGGCTTGAGGACAGGATTGGAGACCGTGTCTCGCAATATTCGGGCGGAATGAAACGCAGGCTTAATATTGCGGTTTCCCTGCTACATCATCCGCAAATTCTTCTTATGGATGAACCTACGGCGGGTGTTGATATTCAATCTCGCAGATATATAATGGATACTCTGATAGGTTTGAAAAAAGAAGGGAGAACTATTGTATTCACAAGTCATTACACTGATGAGCTGGAAACAATTTGTGACACAATAGCAGTGATGGATAGGGGTATAATACCTGCGGTTGGCTCGGCTGAAGAGTTGAAGCGGCTTTGTGGAGTAAATGATCTGGAGTCGGTGCTTTTTCAACTCACCACGAAATGCTTTAGGGAGTGAAACGAATGGATTTGCGGAAAAGCAGAAAAAAATTGTATATCAGCATAGTAATTATATTGGTTATATTGATAATTGCACTGGTGATCGCATTATTATTGCCCAAAAATGCGGTGGATTTCTATATTAGTGCTGAGAAGAAGAATCTTGATAGAATAATTCAATGGACAGATGAGCGATATACCGGCTTTGTTGAAAAGCAGATGCCATATGTGGAAGAGACTCACCGCAGGCGGGTTGAGATTAGCGCAAACCTTGACTCAGGCGGGGAAGCTTTTGGGTTGGGACAGACGGATAAATTGCCCGGCCTACTGAAGAAATGTAAATTGATAGTAGATACAAAAAAGCAGCCTGAGGAGGGAAATACACTTTCGAACCTATCACTGCTGGTGGAGAGGACGCCCTTTATAGATGCTCAGATCTTTTCTGATGAGCAGTCGCTCTATTTTACCGTGCCGGTGCTTACGCCCGAGAAATATTTCAGAGCAAGGCTTAACCAGCTCGATGAGGTCTATGATAAATATTCGATTCCTATAAAGCCAAAAAAACTCATAAATACGGTGGAAATCGCACAGGCACTGGAATTTGACGCTGCTGCAATTAGGAATACTACCGGGGGGCTGGTCGATATTGCAGCAAAATACCTGACAAGGAGCACTGTGAAATATGGTGAGAAGAGAGAAATACTGATTTCGGGCGAAAAGGTAAACGGCAGGGAAGTAGTGGTGTCGCTGGATGAGATGCTTGCAACGGCTCTATTTCACGAACTGGCTGATTTCATTGCAAAGGATGATGCACTGCTCCGCTACACCTACGGCAATTATGGGGAATTATCCTCGTTGTTGAACGATGCAGGCTTGTTTCGAATGTTTGAATACTTGGACGAAACAGGAACTGTCGTGCTCAATGAGGCTGAAAAGAACTTGGTTGATAGATTAAGCTCGGAAAAGGATGTGGAGAATCTAAGGAAAGCTTTCAAGGAAAGCATTAGCAAATATCTAATGAAAGATGGCTTTAACATGGCCCTTGTCATCGATAAGGATGGCAATATATTGGAGCGAAAGGTGGCAATTGAGCTGGTGAATGATGAAGATGGCAGCTCCGTTGCATTGGATATAGGCACAGGCAGCAGTAATACGGTATTTGAAGATATAAGAAACCGGTTTGTAAATGTGGTGTTGACGGAAAAGGCGGCCGATGGCAATACGCAGGATGGGAATAATGGCGGGTCTACAAAAGTCAAGGAGCTGCATATCATGCCTGTGTTTGAAAAATCGAAGGGAGCGGAAAACAACGGTAGTGTTACCATTGAGTATGCTTTTTCCTCCCTCGGAGAAGAAGGGGCAGGGTTTGGCCTGGACTTGGATATTTCATCAGGCAGGGATGAACTGACACTGAAAACGAACAATAAAATTGCTTTTACTGCAACGGTATTTGGGGACACGGGAGATGGCAAGCTACAGGGAGAATGGACTAATTCCACATGGGAGAATAACAAGCTCAATTCTAGAAATAGCACTTCGGAAATCCTCCTTAATGTAGATATGCCCTTTATCGGGGTTCACAATTTTTCAGTCGGACTGAATCTGGCCGGGGAGGATCGATTTGGAATAGAACCATTTTCACTGCCTGATGTAGAGCAAGGCACTGTTACTGACCTGAACGAGGCGACACAGAAGGATCTGGATAGAATTACAACGGAGATAATGGCCTCCTTTGGATCCTTCTATTTCAGCAACAAACCCTTATTTGATGCTTTTTTGGGAGGGCAATAAACAAAGGATGACTCCATTTTTGACGCTATTAAAAAATGACATAAGACTGTTCTTGAAGGACTGGAAAGCCTGTCTTTTATTGCTTGTGGCACCTCTTCTTTTCATATCCTATTTTACTTATGTGCTGACGCCCTATTTAAATAAAAGCAGCTTTATTGAGCCATTTCCCGTAGCGCTTGTGGACTTGGAGAATACCATACAGACAAGGATGCTGGAAAATCAATTAAAAGAGATTAGCATTTTCAGTGAAATTCGAAGGCTGGATGAGGATGCCGCCATAGATCAGCTCTCTGACAAAAAGGTAGGAGGGATTATTATCATCCCCCCTGACCTTACGACAAGCATTTCTTTTGGTGAAAATAAGCCTGTAACGGTTGTGGGCAGCAGCGCAATGCCATTGCAGGCTTATGTTGTAAAAAACATAGTGCAAAGCGCAGCGGACCTGGTGTCGGCGGCACAAAGTGCGATTATAACCATTTATCACTATGATAGGGAAGCGGGCCTTTCCGGTTCCGAGCTGGATGCAAGATATAATAATGCAATTATGGAATACATGCTGGAGGCACTGGCCAGGAATGAGATATTTTTGAATAGCGGTGCTGATACCGACTACAGTCTGACACCTGTGGAGTATTTTACAGCAGCGTTGATTGTTGTGTTTATGATGTTTGCAGGTATGCCGGCAATGAAGATGCTGACGATGGAGAGAAGTGTCGGAATCACAAGGAGGCTTTCCGCTACGCCTGTTAAAGTATGGATGGTGGTGCTTTCGAAGCTTATTGTATCCGTTATGCTCCTCACATTGCAGTTCTTTATCATCATAATCTTCACATCTAAGGTATTTAGCAGCTATTGGGGTGCACCGGTTAGAAATATTTTGATGCTCTTTGGGGCAATTATTCTTGCAGTCAGTGCATGGTCCGTGTTCGTGGCTTCAATTTCATCATCGCCGGCCTCTGCCGATGTAATCGGAAACCTGGGTATTTTGCTGATGGCTGTTGTGGGTGGAAGCATTTATCCTCTATCCTCTATGCCAAGGTTTATGAGGGGGCTTAGCAGACTGACAATAAACAGGTGGGCAATGGATGGATTTATGGTGCTGTTTTCCGGCAATGATGCCGCTGGCACAGGGCTTTATTCTTTAGTGCTGGCCATGATGTCATGTATTCTTATGGCTGCGTCCATACTGATAATGAAGTTTGCGAGAAGGGAGTAAGGCTTATCAAGGTTATAGGTGTAGCTTTCTACAAATTGAAGATGATGCTCAGCGACAAGCTGCTCTTTGCGGCAATGATTTTGATTCCGATAATGATCATGGTTACTGCCGGGTTTACGCTAAAAAATGAAAAGCTGGATACGATACCTATTGCGGTGGTGGATGATGATGAATCGGCCTACTCTTCTTTGCTTTTGGAGAGGCTTTCCAAAAAGGAAGGGCTAAGCATGACTACTACGGATCGAAAAGGGGCGCGAGTCCTGCTGGAAGACAGTGAGGTGGAGCAGGTTTTTATTATTGGCAAAGGCTTTGGGGAGTCTGTTAAGAAGGGTGAGAGTGACGGCTTGATTGAAGTAACCAGTTCTTCCTCCTCTTATTCTGCCGGTTATACGGCTGAGGTGGTCGCCGGAGAGACCATAAGGATGGTTACTGCCGACATGGCCTCCAACAATGTGATACAGCTGTATGCCAGCCTGGGGATTGAGAAGGGCAGCGGCTTCAGGGATGAGGTGTATGCTTTTGCGGATGCGCTCTGGGAGCCTGAACCCTTGATGACGATTGATTATAGGGAACTAAAGGCCGGTGTAGTTGGAAGGGTATCACGGGCAGTGCCATCCACGTCTACTGCAGCGTCGGCAGGGCTGATCGTAGCATTTATTATGTTCTACATGCTTTTTGCCGGAGGGTGGCTAATAGAGGAGAGGCTGAATGGAACAATTAAGAGGCTTGCTGTAGGAAGCGGCGCCGTTGCAGCATCGTTTTTCGGTAGCATCCTTTCATTATTTGCGGCCGGGGCGCTTCAGATATTTATATTTAGTGCTGTTTTACGATTGTTTTTCGACATCACGCTTTTCGCAGGAGCACTTTCTTATTTGGTACTGTTTGCTTATTTGCTGGCGGTAATTGCCATCAGCATGTTCCTGTCATCGGTTCTGAAGACACAGGCACAGCTACAGGCAGGTGCACCGGTGCTGGCATTGCTGACAGGCTTTGCGGGAGGATGCTTCTGGAACTTTATTGAGCTGCCCGAAAGGGTTGAATACCTATCATTGTTTACACCGCAGGGATGGGCATTGAAAGCTCTTAATAGCTTAATCTCCGATCCTGCCTCTCTATCCTCCACAATGATGCCACTTCTTGCTTTATTAGCAATATCGTTGATTTTGCTGCCTGCAAGCTATATTATTATTAATATGCAATTCAGAAGAGGATAGATTTTAGCATACGAGGAGACCATTTATGAACAAATTCAAGGAAAGGTTAGTGGATATACTGGCATTTCCCAAACGTTTTATTGAAAAGCTGACAGATCGGAAATTGACTTTGATTCTGGGTATTTTGCTAATCGGCGCTATAAACCTGATATTACCTGACGTTGGCTATACTTTCAATTCGCTTTTTGCAGAAAAATCTGTTAGCGATGTGAGGTACAATGCATTTATGATTGTTGTCGTTGTTGCGGCGCTTGGAGTCATTGATGTAGTATTTATTGGAGTGCCTCTTTATGATATTTTTAGGCTTATAAAGAAGAAGGAGGCATCACTGAGCGCTCAGTACAGTGAGCAGGGGGGAGCCGGAGATGGGGAACATGGTGGGGAAAAGCTGCAGCTTACCCGTTTTGAAAGCTTGAAGCACATTGCATCTTCGGTAAAGCTTATGAAGCTTTACATTATGTCCCACTTTCTCGTCATCCCGGTTAACACGCTCTTATACTATGTGCTGGTGCGTAGGATTACCGAGGATAGCCCTGAATGGATGCTGAATCTGTGGCTGGTGCTCTTTATGCTGATTTTTATCTGGGCTAATATAATTATGTCCAGAGGGATTAATGTATTGTTTAGGTTTAACCCAGTGTTTAGTAGGATGACCTTTATTATTGTATTTACCTGGAACTTTGTTTTCAGTACGGTATTTGATATGAAAATAATGGGTTGGATTTTACGACTGCTGAGATAGGAAAATGACGGGGGTTGTAAAGCCTTATATTCTCAGAAGACTTTGATCGATTGGGTATTTATTTGACTAAAATACATAGAAGTATTTGCCATTCACAAGTTAAGTGTTATAGTAAAGATATATTAATCTGACTAAATCTGACATCGCGATTCATTTTGTTGAACAGAGTTATATATTGGCTGAAATGAAATGAATAAGAAGAGTGGTGTAATAGTTGAGAGTGTATAAAAATGTAACTGAGCAGCGAAGAAAGACAATGAGTCATATTAAGGGTAAAGACACAAGCATTGAAATTACTCTAAGAAAGGCATTGTGGAGGAAAGGATACAGATACCGGAAAAATTATAAAAAGCTAGCAGGTTCTCCGGATATAGTTATGAAAAAATATAAGATAGCAATATTTTGTGACAGTGAGTTTTTTCACGGAAGGGATTGGGAGAATCTTCGTCAAAAGCTTGATAAGGGAAACAATGCGGAGTACTGGGTTAAAAAAATAGAAGACAATATAAGGCGAGATGATAAAGTAAACAAGCAACTTTTGTTTGAAGGCTGGACGGTAATTCATTTTTGGGGGCAAGAAATCATCAAGAATACGGATGAATGTATTGATGTGATTGAAGAAACTATATTTAATCTACAAATAGAAGAGATAATGGGATGGGAAACTATACGGCCATCTTATGAGGTGGAAAATGAGTATTTTTTATAAAAATGAATACGATGTAGCCAGTCCTACTAGTATAGAGAAATATGCTCAAAAAATGATTGGGAAAACATTTAAACAAATCTGCGATGAAGATGAGTTGTCGGATATAGTCATATATGAAACTCCAGACTATGAAGCTGAACATGAAAATAAGAGGAGAAAAGGCGGGTTGGGGGAATTAGTTGAAGAAAGATACTTTCATTATAAAGCTAATAGTGATTCTGATCCTGATTTTGATAAGGCTGGAGTTGAACTAAAAGTCACTCCATATAAGATAAATAGAAACGGCAGTATTTCTGCAAAAGAGCGTTTGATAATTGCTATGATTGATTATTTTAGAATTATAGAAGAAAGCTTTGAAGAGAGTCATTTGTGGAAGAAAGCAAAACTGATTCTTTTAGTTTATTATTGTTACCAACAAGAGATAGAGAGTAGACTAGACTATAAAATCGGCTACGTAAAATTGTTTACACCACCGGCGGAAGATGTTGAGATAATAAGTCAAGATTATAAGGTTATAGCTGAGAAAGTTAGGGCTGGCAAAGCACATGAACTATCAGAAAGTGATACACTCTATTTGGGAGCAGCTCCAAAGGCCGTAACATCAAAGGTTAGGAGAAAACAACCTTGCAGTGAAGAACTTGCGAAACCTAGAGCATTTGCTTTTAAAACCTCATATATGACGTATGTTTTAAATCATTATGTTGTTCCAGGGAAGACAACTTACGAACCAATATTGAAAGGGAGAATAGAGCAATCATTTGAAGAATATGTAACAGATAAAATTCATATATATAAGGATTGTTCTGTTAAGGACTTATGCGCCAAATTTGAGATTGAATTTGATAAGAAGCCAAAGAGTTTAGGTGCGATGTTAGCGTATAGAATATTGGGCATAAAAGGCAATCATGCTGAGGAATTTGAAAAAGCAAATATTGTCCTTAAAACCATTCGGATAAGTAGTAATAATAGAATCAAAGAAAGTATGTCTTTTCCGACATTCAAATTCAAAGAATTGATTGCTGAAGAGTGGGAGACATCAACCTTTGGTACATATTTAAGTGAAACAAGGTTCTTGTTTGTGGTTTACAAATTTGATGAAAATCGGGTACTAAAGCTAAAAGGGTGTCAGTTTTGGAATATTCCTTATAAAGATTTAGAAGAGGTTCATTTTGTTTGGCAAAAAACACAAAATGTGTTGAAAGAAGGATTGCAAATAACAAATAGAAAAGGACGGAATTACAATAATTTTCCTGCTATTTCTGAGAGTCCAGTATGTCATGTGCGTCCACATGCCCAAAATGCTAAGGATACATATGAATTGCCTGATGGAAGACAATATCCAAAACAATGTTTTTGGTTAAATAGTAATTACATATTATCACAGCTGAATAGTGAATTTATTTAATAGAGGAGGATATTATGGCAGGATACATAATGACACTAGACAGTCTAGACTCTCTTGAAACTTGTATACATATGGGTGCGTATAGCACAAACATGAGTGTTCCAGGCGGACATTGGAATAGACAGCAGGAGGGAACATTTGCGGATTTTCTTAGCATGAAGTCTGGGGATAATGTTTATTTTTTTATTCAGAGGAAAATATATGGTATCGGCCAAATTACGGATATTAGTAGCGATTGCAAATATCTAAATTATGTTGGAGCCGACGAAGCTAAAGCGTATACAGAAGATGAAATAATTGAAAAACAACCGTTGCTTCCTTATGGAACAGCTAATAATAGATGCTTCTGTACATTTATACCATCACCATATTTTTTTAAAGAGGGTATAGATATGGACGATGTATTAAATAGTAATCCTAGTAGTTTTAGAATGTTAAGAGCTATGTGGAAAGTATCATTTATTAAGATTGATGATGAGGAAAACAAAGCCCTAATAGATATAATATTGAAAAGGAATGAAGAAAGAATATTTAATGCTACTGAAACATTTTCATACGATAATACTCTGCATTTAGAGATTAATTCCAAAGTGACAACAATGCATAAATTGAATTCATATAAAATTTTGGAAGCGTGCAGAAATAGAAACATTTTGAAACACGAGATGGCATTGGAAGCAGCTCTTTGCGAAATTCTTGTTAGGGATAATAAAGCGCCCTTTGGAAAATGGGATTATATTTCACACCAAGTTGTAGCATCACCTTTTAAGGCTATAGATTACATGGATAAGATGGACATATTTGGTTATAAATATATTGCCGGATACAATACAATTTCAAAATATCTTGTTATTGAGTTAAAAAAAGATTCTGCAGGAACGGAAGTAATTGAACAGATAATGAAATATGTAGATTGGATTCAATCTGAATATGCACATGGAGATTATTCAATGATACAGGCATTTGTTGTTGCTTCGGAATTTTCAGATGCTGTTATTGAAAAAAGAAACGCTGAGTGCATAAGGAATTTCACTAAAGGGTATAGGCCAACGGTTTCCTGTAAATGGAATGAAGTCAAGCTAATAAGATATGAATATGCTGACGGTAGGTTACTATTTACAGAAGTTTAAAAGAGAAGGCCTAAATGGCCTTCTGTTCATTTCTTGAATCAAAAGTAACTGTTTCTTTTTCAAAAATGCGGTTTAGTGTCACACCCATTTTGGTAATAAGCCCAACAACAAGAGCATTCCCCATGCAAAAATACCTTTGCCTTTCAGTCATTCCAGTATTAGTCCAATCAGGGTCAAATCCTTGAATTCTTTCGGCTTCTACAGGAGTGAGTAGACGATAACGCTTAGTGACGGAATCTTCAATTACATGGGTGCTTCTATTTGCGGTTCCCTCACTTGTTAACATTGTTCTAGCTGGTCTATTAAGAGGGTCTGGAAAAGCAATTGGACCTTCTGAGAAAGTATATGTATAACCAGTTTTGCTTGTTCGCTTAATTTTCTTTGCTCCTTTTAGATATTTCCATTTACTCAAGTCTTTACCGAGATAATATTTCTCATCGGCGTCATTAACAACAATTTCGCTTAATGGTATGGAATTGATATACTTTGGAATGGTATCATATGTATATATAACTCCGTCATGCATATACCCGGTATTGCCAAAATTGCATGAAAAGTTATCTGAAACATCAGCTAGATCCAAGTAAGCCATCTGAGTCTTTTCCAGTTTTTGTATTGCTTCGATAGGAAAAGTTTCTGCAAAAAAACCCAAATTATTAATTACACATATCGGCGATATATTCCTACGTCGGGAGGCATAATTAGTAGTGCGTCTATATGCAAAGATAAAAGTACGGCGTCTTCTTTGTGCAAATCCGTAATCCGCTGCATTAATGACCCGCCATTCAACGCTATATCCTAACTGCTCAAAGCAGGCTAAAATTATTCCGAAGTCTCTTCCGCGCTGTACTGCAGGAGATTTTAGCAATCTATCTACATTCTCTAACAAAACAAACCTTGGTTGTTTCTTTTCTAATATATCTCTAATATCCCACCAGAGCACACCTTTTTTCCCATTAATACCAGTAGCACCGGTTCTTGCAACTGAATAGTCCTGGCAGGGGAAACCTCCTACAAGCAGATTGTGATTAGGAATGGTGTCCTTATTTATAGTGGAAATGTCTTCGTTTACATGGTTTGGTGTATTACCAAAATGGGTGCAGTAGCAATCAAACGCAAATTGAGTTTTCATGCCGGGTTCCCACTGGTTAGCCCAAACTGTTTCCCAGTCTTTTGATGAATTCTCTAAGCCTAGGCGAAATCCCCCAACTCCTGCAAAAAGCTCGCATACAGTTTTATTAATCATCTAGCTGACTCCTTTTTTAAAACAATAAGAGCGAACGATCGTTCGATACTATTCTACACTAACAGAACCTAATTGTAAAGAAAAAGATTTATTAAAATGAACCTTATATCATATTAACATGAGTAAACACTTCTGTAAAGATCAAAGAAGTAAATTTAAACTAATTATATATATTGCAGCTGTGTGCCATAAACGTTACTGGATGAACCAACTAAGGGTGTATTTGTAAAGCTTCAAAGATACTTATAAGTGTTAGGAAAAGCTTCGTGATGCACCTGGAGGAAAACAAAAGAAGGCAGTGAAATGTACACGATGTACATTTCAGGCGCGCCTGAGTCCATGGATGGCGAATAAGCGCCGACTGCCCCACAAGTTTTCTCCGCTAGGTGTATAGAAGCTTTTCCTTAGTGCCCTAGCAGACACCACGTCGTTTGAGTGGCGCCTTTTCGCCGGTTTTGGGCGGTCAAAATCGGTAGTAAGTGTGATTAAATAATTTCACAGTCTTTTATTGAAAAATGCTTACATAGCAAAAAGCACTGTATAAATCGGGCTTGTAAAGCTCGGCGTTTTGCTATAATATTATGTTAGTGAAATGTTGTATGCCCCGGTAGCCTAATGGATAAGGTGATGGATTCCGGTTCCATTGATGCGGGTTCGATTCCTGTCCGGGGTACCAAGCCAAAAAGGTCGATTGCAGATGCAAGCGGCTTTTTTGCATTAATGAGGTGGATATGAAAATAGGCTCAATTACAATCGAAAACAACATATTTCTAGCGCCAATGGCGGGAATTACCGATTTGCCCTTTAGAGTGCTTTGCAAGGAACAGGGCGCAGGACTTGTTTATACGGAAATGATTAGCGCAAAGGGGATGTATTATAAAGATGAAAAGAGCTGGAAGCTGGCGCAGCTTAGTGAATCAGAGCTGCCTGCAGCTGTTCAAATTTTTGGCTCCGAGCCTGATATACTTGCCTATGCGGCACAGAAGCTGAACATATCCGAAGCCGTTATTATTGATATCAACATGGGCTGTCCCACCCCTAAGGTTACAAAGAATGGGGATGGAAGTGCGCTCATGCTAAAACCTGAGCTGGCCGGAGAATTGATCAAAGCCGTTGTTTCTGTATCGGAAAAGCCGGTCACCGTAAAGATTCGCAAGGGCTGGGATGACGAGAATGTCAATGCTGTTGAGCTTGCTTTGATTGCGGAGAGAAAGGGAGCGGCTGCCATAACCGTGCATGGAAGAACACGGGAGCAGTTTTATAGTGGAAAGGCTGATTGGGATATTATTCGAAGAGTAAAAGAAGCTGTGTCTATACCGGTTATCGGAAACGGTGATATCTATAAACCGGAGGACGCAGCGAGAATGCTGGAGTCAACAGGCTGTGATGCAGTGATGGTCGGAAGAGGTGCTCAGGGGAACCCCTGGATTTTCAGTAGAATAAACCACTTTCTTAAAAGCGGGGAATTATTGCCTTTACCCTCAATAGATGAAAAAAGGGCGATGATGCTGCGGCATCTGGACATGCTTGTGGAGTTCAAAGGTGAGTACACGGGAGTCCGGGAAATGCGCAAGCATGCTGCCTGGTATGTAAAGGGGCATAGAAATTCTGCTCAGTTTAAGGACAAAGCTTTCAAAGCCGTATCGCAGGATGAAATGGCACAGTTGATTAGCGGACTGTAATTATCTCCTTTACAAGTCATTTCTTTTGTACTAAAATAATAAAAGAATGTATGTTCGGGAGGCGGATATGAATCTGGAGCAAATGCTGGATTATTTCAAGGCATCCGGGAAGATGACAAACAACGTTACCTCATGGGTGGAGATGCCTGCTAAGGAGCCGGTATATTCAGAATTTCCGGGGTTTATAGATGACCGGATTAAGAAGGCACTGGAAAGAAGGGGAGTATATAAGCTGTATTCACACCAAGCCAGCGCCATTGAGGCAATTCACGACGGTAACAGCGTTGTGGTAGTCACGCCAACCGCATCGGGCAAGACTCTTTGCTATAATGTACCGGTACTGGATGCCATAGTAAAGAATGAAGAATCAAGGGCGCTTTTCCTGTTCCCCACCAAGGCACTCTCGCAGGACCAGACCTCTGAGCTTCACGAGCTGATTACGGAAGCTGGAGTGGACGTAAAAACCTTCACCTACGATGGAGATACGCCCCAATCCGCCAGGAAGGCCATCCGTCAGGCGGGACACATTGTCGTGACAAATCCCGATATGCTTCACAGCGGGATTCTTCCGCACCACACGAAATGGACAAAGCTTTTTGAGAATCTGCAGTATATTGTTATTGACGAAGTACACCATTACAGGGGCGTATTTGGAAGCCACCTGTCCAATGTACTACGGCGGCTTAAGAGGATTTGCGCATTTTATGGATCAAACCCTCAGTTTATCTGCTGTTCAGCCACCATTGCCAATCCTGTTGAGCTGGCATCGCGGATAACCGATGTTGATGTGAAGCTGATTGACAATAATGGTGCGCCCAGCTGCGCGAAGCATATTGTTTTTTACAATCCGCCCCTGGTGAATAAGGAGCTTGGTATCAGAAGGAGTAGTATGCTGGAAGCGGAGGGCATCGCAGAAGCGTTGATTCGCAATAAGGTGCAAACCATTGTGTTCACCAGAAGCAGGCTGAATGTGGAGGTGCTCGTAACATACCTAAAGGACATTTATCATGGCACCCGGGATGGGGATAGGAGGGTCCGCGGGTACAGGGGCGGTTATCTGCCCAATTTGCGGCGTGAGATAGAGAAGGGGCTTCGTGATGGTAGCATTACCGGCGTAGTGTCAACTAATGCTCTGGAGCTGGGGATTGACATCGGCGCATTAGAAGCCTGCGTTATTTGCGGCTATCCCGGTACTATAGCCAGCACATGGCAGCAGATGGGGCGTGCAGGCCGTAGAAGCGGTGTTTCGGTGGCTTTCCTTGTAGCGAACAGCAGTCCTTTGGATCAGTACATTATCAACAACCCGGATTACTTTTTTGGAAAAAGCCCGGAGAACGGTTTGATTAATCCGGACAATCTGGTGATTCTATACAATCACATGAAATGCGCGGCATTTGAGCTGCCTTTCGAGGATGGGGAAAAGTATGGCGTTGAAACTACGGCGCAGGTGCTGTCCTTCATGGAGGAGGCAAAGCTGGTGCGGCATGTTGGCAACCGCTGGCACTGGATGTCCGAGGTTTTCCCTGCCAACGAGATAAGTCTTCGCAGTGCATCGAACGAAAATTTCATTCTTATTGACAAATCCGATCCCAAACCAGTGGTAATAGGCGAAATGGATCGCTTCAGCGCGCCAATGCTGCTTCACGAGGAAGCCATATATATGCACGAGGGCGTTCAGTATCAGGTGGAGGAGCTGGATTTTGACGATAAAAAGGCCTATGTACGCAGGGTGAATGTGGACTATTATACAGATGCAAATCTAGCGGTTGACCTCAAGGTGATAGACGTTTTCAGGCAGAATACAGGGGAGCTTGTGCAAAAAAGCAGTGGTGAGGTGTCTGTGAGCTCCTTGGTCACTATGTTTAAGAAGATTAAGCTACATACCCATGAAAACATCGGGTCGGGTCCCGTTACGCTTCCGGAGCTGGAGATGCATACCACGGCTTACTGGGTAAGCTTACCGGGAGAATTGCCCGAAATGTCGCAGTCGGATGTGCAAAACGGCCTTATGGGGATTTCCAGCGTGTTAGCCAATACCGCACCTATTTATCTGATGTGCGACCCGAGAGATATACGGGTGGTTCATCAAGTCCGTGCTACCTTCACACAGCTGCCTACCATATATATTTATGACAGCTACCCCGGTGGCATCGGCTTTAGTGACAAGCTCTATGAGCTGCACGATGAGCTGTTTGAAACAGCGGAAGCAATGGTGGTAAGCTGCGGTTGTGAATCGGGCTGCCCTTCCTGCGTGGGACCCTTGAACGAGTTTACCGGGACAGGTGACCCGAAGGAGTTGACATTAAAACTAATCCGGCTTATCAGACAGAATTGAGAGCAAGAAGAGATAAGGCAGGCTAGAGGGACAATAAAGCAACAGATAGAAGAGGCAATTTTGGAACTAAAGGGGCAGAGGGAAAGGAAGTCTGACTAAAATGGATTTAAGGAGCAAGCTGGGATTGTACCAGGAGAGCATCGGCAAAATGCCGGAGCCGTTGAGGCATAAAAGCGGCCGTGATATAGCTGATTTGATACAGGGAAATATTTTGACCAACGAATATGGCAGCTGTTTTCTTGTGGAGAAGAAAGTCCCCATGTCTACTCTTTACGGGGGTTACAGGCTTAGTGCTGCTCTGAACGTCTCCCGCGATACAATCACTGCCCTGGGTGGAGCTGACTGTCAGGCACTGGGGACAACAGATAAGCTCTTATATCTTGACACGGAAACTACCGGGTTGTCAGGCGGCACCGGTACAGTAGCCTTTTTGGTAGGAGTCGGCTTTTTTGAGGGAGACTATTTTGTAATAAGACAATATTTTATGAGGGATTATGATGAAGAGGCAGCCATGCTGGAGGAGCTGGCACAATTGTTTGCAGCATATCGAGGATTTGTTACCTTTAATGGGAAGGCCTTTGACATCAACCTGCTCCAGAGCAGATTCATTTCCAACCGCTTCAGGCCGTCCTTCAAGGATTTGCCCAATTTAGATCTTTTGTACCCAGCCAGGCGTGTATGGGGGCTTAAGCTGGAAAGCTGCAGGCTGTCTTCCCTTGAAGAAAACATACTCAGCGAATATAGAATCGATGATATACCGGGTGCACAGATTCCCTACGAGTATTTTAAGTACCTGGAGGATAGAGATGCAACGGTAATGAAACGAGTCATAAGCCATAATGAATCAGATATACTCTCAATGGTCTCATTACTGGCAAAGCTTGCAGATATGATGAGCGATCCTCTTTCTCAGACGGATGGAGGTTTTGAGCTCCTGGGGATAGGTAAGCTATTTGAAGCCAACGGAAGAACTGAGAAACAGCTGGAATGCCTTGAAGCATGCACTGAATCGGAGCTTTTCGCTGTCAGGATGCAGGCAGTGAAGCGGCTTACAGGCGTATATAAGAGAAAGGGCAGCTATGAACAGGCACTGGGCCACTGGGAAGCCATGGAGGCTGAAAATCCGGAGTTTGAAAACTTCCATTTGATTGAAATGGCCAAATACTATGAACACAAGGCAAAGGAACCCGGGATGGCATTGACAATTGTAGATAAGGCAATACACAACTGCCTAAATGCCGGACTACTGGACAGCAGACAGCTTGAGGGGCTGAAAAAGCGTAAAAACAGGCTGGAGAGAAAAATTGGGTCTGCAATGAAATACCCTTCTAGGAAGAAGCCTCATGTTGACCAGGGGCATCTGGATGCTTAGAAGCATCTAGTTCCTCGAGAGTTTTTGCCCAGGAACCCCTCATGTTTTTTACAAAGTGCCGTGCCAGATTAGGGTCGAATTGTGTTCCTGCACATCTCTCTATTTCTTCAAGAGCCTCCTGAACTGACATGCCCTTGTGATATGGTCTGTCGTTTGTCATTGTGTCAAAGGCGTCAACGATAGCCAGGATCCTGCATTCAAGTGGAATTTCGCGCTCCTTCAGGGAGTCCGGATATCCATTTCCGTCCCAGTGCTCATGATGGTGAAGGATTAATTCCGCAATGGTGACAAGCTCTCTTGAACGGCTTGCAATATTATAGCCTGTTTTCACATGGAGCTTCATTCTCTCATATTCTTTTTGGCTAAGCTTTGCGGGCTTATTTAATATTTCATCGGGCACTCCTATCTTTCCAATATCATGAACCTTAGACAGCAGTACAAGATTTCTCGTCTGCTTATCATGCAGGTTCATTGAAGCAGCCATAAGCATGCATAATTCGGATATCCTTTCCACATGCCCCTGTGAAACGTAATCTTTTTCAGACAAGGCTGTCAGCAGCATATCAATTACTTTGCTTTTTTCACTGCTTGTCTGGCTCATTTTATAGCGGTACATCTCGTCATCCGCCCTGCGGTAGATACTATAAATATCTTCATTGCTATCCTCGCCGGAGGACGCAATTCCAATCGACATGCTGATTGGAACCATAGGCTTGCAGTTGTTGAAGACCTCTGTCGCCTTTACAATCTGATCGGCCTTTTTTTGAGCCTCAAACAATGTGGTGTTAGGGAGGATTATGCAAAATTCATCTCCGCCAATCCTTGAGATAGAGGTGTTCAAGTCAAACACCCCAGTGAGGATGGCGGCTGCCTCCTTCAGCAGATTATCACCGGCATCGTGTCCAAAGGTGTCATTGGTTATTTTTAGGCCGTCTATATCAATGGCTATGATGCTTAGCGGTGTTACTAAATCCATCATGCTATTCATTTCAACCATGGTTTCCTCAAAATAAGGTCTGCTGTAAAAACCGGTCATGACATCTGTATAGGATTGCCGTCTGATGGTGTCTTCAGCTTTTTTCATCATAGTTATATCAGAAAAAATAATACATAGATGGTCTTTCTTTGGAGAGAATGCAGATATCCTATACCATTTATCATCGAGTCGCATTGTATTGTATTGATACTTCCATTCGCGTGTAGCAGCAGCTTCGGCATGGGCATCAGTGTGGTGCAGGGAACCAATTTCTTCGGTGTTTTCTGCGAAGGATTTTATGGCGTCAAGGTTCAAGCACCTTACAGCAGGATAAAGAGTAAACAAATTGACACCGATTAATGCTTCACGGGAGAGGCCGGTATCTTTTGCAAATGCATTATTAGTCTCAAGTATAGTGCAGCTTGCTACCAGCCCGTCCGAGCCGTAATCCAGCTTATTATATGTGAAGCCATCAGTCATATTAGTAAATAGTGAATTGTAATTTGTTTCATTATCTTTGTAATGTAATTCAAGAGATTTATAGACGGACTTCAAGTCCCTGACTACATAAATGAGTAACACTACCATAAAGTAAAGCATACCGGCATAGCTAATTTTGATATAGGGCTGCGCCGGTGATGTATAGAAGAACATTCCATAGCCATCTACTATCCCGGTGAACCCGAGAGCAAGTATTCCTGAAAGCAGCGGTAAGGCATTTTTTTCGTCTTTAGTTACCGCCCTTATGGTAATAAATATGAAATACATGGTCGTAAAGCCCAGGAATATGCTAAATATTTTATCAAAACAAAGTGAAGACATCAGGTTTGCCATGTCAAAGGTAAAAGCAACAGCGGCCATTGTTGCATAAATGATCCATTGTATACGCAGTATTTTGCGCTGTATGGCGGGCTCTGATGGGAGTGTTTTCTCAAGATAAATCAAAAGCCAAACAGGCGTCAGGAATATGAAGTAGTTTGCCATATAGATCGCTGAGACAGGCAAGCTAAAGAAAAGCTGAATAAGACTGCAATCGGCAATATACCAGCCGCCGATGAAAAGTGCCGTTAAGCCGAGAAACTTCAGGTTGTGCCAGCTTTTGTATCCAAATATATGGATTACTATAATACTCATGCCAATTGCCGTAAACAAGAAGCCGAAAATCAAATACACTATATTGCTTCCGAATATATCCAGATAGTGTGCACCTTCGCTACCCAATGCAATTTGCGACAAATAGCCGGTGTAATGCTCGAAAGGGGTATAGGTTTTTAGTAGAATTGTCTTACCGGCGTAATCCGGGGGTAATTGTGCAAAATGCCATATGCTGCCTACTGTTCTCACCTTATCGGGGCTATCGAAGCTTCCAAAGCTATATATTAGTTGGTCCTCCAGGTATACCTGAACAGATTGCTGCGGAGCGCGGAATCTGAAGGATGCATCATTTATGTTAGTGTCCGGAAGTGGTACTTTTATTTGGATTGTGTGGCATGCTCGTGGGTTTGAGGGTCTCCCCGGAAATTGGAAGTCTATCCAGCCGTCTTCTGAAGAGTAAGGGTTAGGCGGATTACCCCATCGATACTGCCATCCCGTAGTTATCTTTATTGTCTCGGCGTCCTGTCCGATAACGTTTTGTGCGGATACCCGGTGGTCAAGGTCAAAAATGAACACCAAGAATATGAAGGAAAATACAAGAAAAAAGATTATGAGAGCAATTGCTAATGTAAATTGCCTTTTCTTTATCATTAGTGACTCCCTACATAGTTAATGTCTTTATATTAACAAACATTATTAATCATACCAGTAAATCACAAAAAAATAAAGCATATTAATAAATATTTATAATAGTAATTAACAGGAATGAACTTGTGGGGCAAAAATGTGCGTAAGTCTTTTATAGGTGGAGCAATTATTCTGATGGGAGCCGGACTGATTACAAGACTCCTTGGATTTATTTATAGAATTTATCTGTCTAACCTAATCGGAGCCGAGGGTATGGGGCTGCATCAATTGATTGTGCCTGTTTATACTGCTGTGGTGCTGACGATAACCTCCGGAATTACTATAGCCGTATCAAAAATGGTTGCGGAACAGAAGGCCAAAAACAACAAAGCCGGCTATGGCAGAATTACTGCATGTGCGCTTGTTATTGTTACGGTAGTTGGAGTGATTGTGTCCGCAATTATACTTCTTAATGTAAATTTAGTCAGCATAAGGATACTCGGCGACGAGAGAACACGAAACTCACTGCTGGTTCTTGTGCCCTGTCTGCCGGCAGTGGTTGCTGCAGCAGCATTGAAGGGCTATTTCTACGGATTACAGGAGGTTGTTCCTACAGCATACTCCCAGGTAGCTGAGCAAACTGCAAAAATCGTGATTATTTTTCTTTTTTCAGGAGGCATAATGGGGAAGGGTGCGGAATATGCCTGCACTGTTGCGACATTTTCCGCTGCGGCGGGAGAAATAGTAAATCTTGTGGTTCTGTACTGTGTGTATATTTTTAAGGAAAGAGGCTCTGCGAAGTCGTACACAAAAGCCGGAAAAGGGCTCAGGAACCGAAAAATATTTGCAAATTTGTTAAGATCTGCAGTTCCTGTTTCAGCCAACAGAATGGTCATGTCAACACTGACTGCAGTTGAACACATAATGATTCCTGTAATGCTTGGAGTTGGGGGACTGGATAGCAAAAGCAGCATGGAAGTGTTTGGACGCCTCACAGGTATGGTGCTTCCTCTTATCATGTTCCCGTCTCTGGTCACAAACTCGCTGGCAACAACGCTTGTACCGGCAATTTCCGAGTCTGTTTCACAAAAGAATTATAGAGCGGTCAATTATCGAATTTCAAAATCTATTCAGATAACATTTGTACTGGGAATTATCTTTACTGCACTATTTATCAGCTACTCCAATGAAATCGGTGCATTGGTTTACAGACGTGAGAAAATCGGAGATCTACTACTGATGATGTCCTTCTCATGCGTATTTGTCTATCTCCAGCAGACGCTGACAGGAATATTGAACGGGCTTGGAAAGCAGGGAATCCTTCTAAGGAATACCATAATTGGTTCGGTCTTGAGGATTGGCGCAGTTTACTTTTTAATACCGCTCTTTGGCATTAAGGGCTATATATGTGTTTTTACGATTAGCCTTATCGTTGCAGAAGGCTTTAATTTAGTTACAATACACCATATTACCGGCCTTGTCTTTGATCTTAGAGAATGGCTACTGAAGCCTGGTCTAATTGGTATCATAATGGTACTAATCGGAAGATACCTGCTCCATTTTTACATAATATTTAGTCAGGCGGAGGCCCTTGTCACGTTGTTGGCATTAGCCACAAACATTCTGGTTGCCGTGTTTTTTATGGTATTAACCGGAATATTGAAGCCAAGGGAGCTTATAAATATTTTCGGTAGCAAAAAGGCTGAGGGGTTTCTTAGATAATTTCAATAAAACGACGAAAAATTTAGATATAGTAAGATTTGGGGGGATATACGAAGAAAACACAAATTCTTTAACCCCTAAGGTCAAAGATAGTCAAAATCAGACTTGCAATATTTTCTAAGAAACCGTATAATATAACTAAGGTCAAAGATAGTCAAAGACAGGACAAGAAGGAACAAGCTATCTGAGACGTTAACATAGAATTACTAATATTTTCCGGAGGTGTTATATATGTTTGGATTAGTACCATTTAGCAGAAGGACAAGTGATTTAGCAAGAAGGAACAACGCATTTAGCTTAGAAAATTTCTTCGATGATTTTTTCAATGATTCCTTAACAACCGGTTTTTTCACCACGGCACATCCCATTAGGGCAGATGTTCGTGAAAACGAAAAGGAATACATTGTAGAGGCCGATATGCCCGGTGTAAAAAAGGAAGATATCAAGCTTGAGTTGATGGATGGAGTACTTACCCTCGGTGTAGAGCACAATGAAGAAGTGAATGAGGAAAAAGACAATTACATCCGCAAGGAAAGAAAATACGGCTCTTACAGCAGAAGCTTCAGTGTCGACGGAGTAAATCAGGAGGGCGTTTCAGCTCAATATAATGATGGGGTGCTTAAGGTAACCCTGCCAAAGTCTGAAGAAGCTAAGCCAAAGACACACAGAATTGACATCAATTAAGGCAAAAGCCTTAACTAAGAATTGGCGAAAGCCAAGGGGCAAACGACAGCTAAGGAACTATATCATAAACTAAGAATCTTGTGGAGACAAAGGGGGCAGGCTTTCTGTCTCCTTTTCTTCATGTACTTTTTCGGCACTTGAATTATTTATCAGCTTCAGCGATGTGAATAGTATTGCTGCAACAATCCAGAACATAAACAGGATTCTGTTATAGAACCAGACATGGTCAGCAAGGCCCATTACAGCAAGACCTGCTATTGCTGATAGGGACGCTGCCAAAATATTGTTTAGAGCAGGATTTTTCTTTTTGTGGAATGCTGCATAAGTATTACGCGTCATTCTGAAGCCCATCAGAACGAATGTCAGTATAGCGATTATTCCTGCCTCGGACCATATCTGAAGGAAAAGATTGTGGGTATGTGCGACATTTGTCAGCCCGAAGCTTTTATACCTGTTGAAAATTACATTCCATACCCTTGTGCCGAGCCCTACACCGGTCGTCCAGTAATCCTTGAGCATTGAAACGGTCGAATCAAGTATTTGCTTCCTATAGAGTGCGGATTTGTCATTTGGGTTAACAATGGTTCTAATTCTATTATATATTGGCGCAGGCAAAAAAGGCAGAGCGATCATACCAAGTACTAAAAATACAGGTATTAGTTTCTTATTCCAGAAGAACAGAAAAACAAAGGTGGAAACTGCAACTGCCACCCAGGAGGCTCTAGTGCCGGTTTTGAACAACACCAGAATCACCGGTATCAGCGTTATTGCCCAGAAAAGCTTTTTATACAAGGGCTTTTCATTTAGGATGAGTACAATAAAAAAGGGTATCGTTAGTACAAGCAGCTCTCCGTAAATATTCGGGTTGCCCATGGTCGAGTACACCCTGCCGCCCAGATCCTGACTAATTGCCAGATCCGTAAAAGCCGGATCCACCTGGATGCCGACAATTTTCCATTGGTATATTCCATAGAGAGCCGTCAAAAAGGTTCCAATGGAGATGAGTTTAATCAGCATGTTTAGATGATCGTAGGTCTGAATTGAGCTTATAATGATTATCATAGTCAGAAAGGTTATGAAATAGTATATCAAGTAATTAAGGCTGTCTCTGAAGAACAAGGAAGTCAGGCCTGCCATCATAATGCTCAGGAAAAAGAGGACTGTGCTGTAATCCAATGAAGCCATATCGAAGTTACTTTTTGGACTGATCATTGTTTTAAACACAAAAACCACAAATAGCAAAATGGTCATATAAACGCTGTACTCGTTGTGCCATCGGTGATGGGGAATGACCATGGTGATAATCAGGTAAAACCCGATAAGGATATGAATCCTATCGGTCAGAAACCGTAAAGCTCTAGTGAGGACGCTGCCCTCAAAGACACGCTGGAAGCGGCCGTATAAAAGTTTCAGAAGGCGGCAGGGTCCGTTAAGTATCCAATCAAGGGCTACAGAGAAAATACTGTTTGTCCAGAGCTTCTGAACATTATCAGCACCCTTGATGTAGTTCAATATTTTACTGCTGCTTATTGTATTGTGAAAAAAGTTTTTCATAATAATCCTTCACACCATTATTGTGCCTTAGCGATATCAGATATCCTTCCGGCTACGAATGTGCTCTTCCCAGCATATATGT
>CAYOKA010000015.1:0-28404 GCA_964404395.1 uncultured Oscillospiraceae bacterium
ATCTGGATGCTCCGTACAGCGCATACCTAAATAGAAACCTGAATGTAGCTATGCCGATCGCAATTAGTGCGATAATAATTGCGAACTCGGCCAGTTTAGCTTTTGTCAGTGTTCCACCTTCCAGTGAGTCTGTCGCATTGCCCAGAATTTTCGGCATCACCAGCTGGAGTATATCGACGCATAATAGAAAGATAACGCCCAGCACATACCTGTATTTGTACCGCAGTAAAAGATCCCTGATATATCTAAAAGTGCTCATGAAAAATATCTCCTATAGTTGTGAGAACATTATATCATACTCGACACCCAAATTTTTTCCCTGAAATAATGATGTCTGTCAGAAGTCGGCTCCCCAAATAGCCCATAAAGATGTCGGGAAAATAGTGCGGGAACATTGAATTTATGATAGTATTAGTAATATATTTACAAGAATGAAGCGTCAAAAAATACCCTGGGAGAAAGTATATGGGACTACACTATTATCTGCAGACAGTACGCAAGTTAAATAATATGGGGCGCTGGTCCACTGATTTCATGCATCAGAGGGCAACGGTCAGCGAGCATTCATTTTTTGTTTCACAGGCCGGACAGATGCTGGCCCTGATTGAAGAGCAAAATGGGAATACGATTGATTGGAGCAGATTGTTCAAAAAGCTGCTGAATCATGATGTGGTTGAGGCAATGACCGGTGACATAATAAGCACCGTAAAGTATAAGAACAAACAGCTTAGAGATATGCTGGACATTCTGGAGAGAGAAGTTGTGGAAGAGAATTTGCTTGTGAATATGGAGGAGCCTTACAAAAGTATTTACAGGAATATTCTGTTCGATGGTAAGGATGATACGATAGAGGGCAAAATTCTCAAATGCGCGGATTACATTGATGCGATAATGGAGTGCGTTAATGAGGTTCGGCTGAACAATATTGCCCCCTTTGTTGATAAATATCATACCATTGTTGACAAGCTGAGGAAGTCGGATCTTGTCAGTGCTAAATATTTTTTGGATGAGATCTTGCCGGAGCTTGTGAAAGGCTGTGCTACTTTAGAGTGAATAGGCTTAGGTTAATAGGGCAATAAAAAAATAGATGAGGTGTAATGATGCTTACTAATGTAGAGATTCAAAAAATCATACCCCACAGGTATCCGTTTTTGCTAGTGGATAGGATTATTGAGCTGGAACCCGGCAAAAGAGCAGTTGGAATCAAGAATGTGACAGTTAATGAACCGTTCTTTCAGGGGCATTTCCCGGGATTTCCAATCATGCCCGGAGTGCTTATTGTTGAGGCTCTTGCCCAGACGGCGGGTATCGCCGTAAACGCAGAGGCTGCAGGGGTTACCGATGGCGAGACTGCAGGCGGCGAAAGCAAAGCGGGGACGAGAGATAAGAAGTTGGGTGTCTTTGCAAGCATAGATGCGATGAAATTCAAAAAGCAGGTAATGCCGGGAGATACATTGCGAATGGAGGTTGAAATACTATCTTCGAAGCTGGGTATCGTCAAGGCAAAGGTAAAAGCTACCGTAGAGGATAAAACTGCGGCAGAGGGCGAAATTCGTTTTGCCATGACAACGGTCAAGGCATAGCGCCGGCTAAACTAAGACTCCGGTCAAGCCTTAGCTGACAGCAAGCTTTTTCCTGACTGCCAGGAACAGCTCGCCTACCTTGTATATGTCCCCGGCACCCATTGTAATAATGAGGTCGCCGGGTTCAGCATTCTTATCTAGAAACTCCACAATGGGATCAAAGTCCTTAATGTAAAAGGCCTTTTTCCCTGTAGCCAGTATCTTTTCCGCAAGGATGGAGGAGCTGATCTCTCCTGAGTCCACCTCGCGAGCGGCATAGATATCTGACAATAATACAAAATTGGCATCGCCAAAGGCAGTGGAGAATTCATCCAGCAGATACTTTGTGCGGGTATAAGTGTGAGGTTGGAAAACGCACCAAATCCTTGAATAATTGCAGCTGGCAGCAGCTTTTAGTGTGGCAGCCACCTCTGTGGGGTGATGAGCATAATCATCCATCACTGTAATACCTTCCACCGTTCCTTTTAGTTCAAAACGTCTATGGGTGCCGCTGAACTTTTGTAGCGCCTTTGTGGCAGAGGCCACACTGCAGCCCATTATGCCGGCGGCTCCTATTGCTGCAAGTGAATTGCTCACATTATGTATACCGGGTACTTTCAGCTTAATCTCAGAAACAGGTTCGTTTTTGTACATTAAAGTATAAGCTGCGCAGCCCATATTATCTAAGGCAATATCTGCGGCGTACCAGTCGGCCTCCTGGTTTTGAAGCCCAAAGGTCGCCTTGTTGCAGGAGACATGTTCCATTACATCGAGCGCAGGACTGTTATCGGCATTGACCAGCAGCCATCCGTTCTCAGGCACGAGCCCTGCAAAGATCACAAAGGAATTCTTAACCTCGGCGAAATCCTTGAAATAATCGGCATGGTCATATTCGATGTTCAATATAACTGCCAAATAGGGATGTAATTTTAGAAAGCTTCCTGCATATTCGCAGGCTTCGGCAATAAAGTAATCGCTTGCGCCAACCCTCGTAGTCCCACCGATTACATTGAGTTCACCGCCAATATGGATGGTCGGATCAATGCCTTCCTCCAGCATTATCATAGAAAGCATAGAGGTTGTTGTGGTTTTTCCATGAGTGCCCGATACGGCAACACTTCCGGGATATCTCTTCATAATTTCCCCAAGCAGAGCTGCCCTGTCAATTAATGGCATATTTGCCTGGGATGCGGCTACAAGCTCGGGGTTATTTGGCGTTACCGCCGCTGTATAGACTAAGAGGTCTGCACCGGCAACGTTCCCAGCCTGATGACCAATCGATATTTTAATTCCTGAATTCTCCAGCTTTTGTGTAATGGAAGAGGACTTAATATCAGAGCCTGTTATAATATAACCTTGACTGGCCAAAATCTCGGCAAGGCCGCTCATGCTTATTCCACCTATACCGGTAAAATGTATCCTCTTTATTTCCCTTTGGTTTAAAAGCCCGTCAATCTGCATATAATTAACTCCCAAGCCTTATTATCACGATATTCTAATCATACAATATTTAATTATAAATGTAAATCACGATCACTTGCTATATCATGGAGGCTACATACTAAGCATTGACAGCTTGCTGAAACAATATGCCTCAAAATAATACGAACAATTACTACAAAAAAACATATAACATTCGTAATTTTGTGATACAATAATATTAGGAATATGCTGACAAGAAATGTCATCGTATAGTGAGTAGGCTTTATATTGTAGATGGGTGTCAATGATTAAATTATAGAAAATGAGTGATGCTATGGAAAGGCTTTCAAGAAATGAAAGGATATCGGCCCTGCAAAGGATGCTATGCGATTCGCCGAGCAAGGTTTTTACACTTGGCATGTTTTCTGAGATGTTGGGATGCGCCAAATCTTCCATCAGCGAAGATATTGACATGATAAGAAGAACCCTTAAGAAGCAAGGCCTTGGCACGATAGAGACAATAACCGGTGCTTCAGGAGGAATACGTTATCTGCCCATGTATTCAGATGAAGAGACCATGAAGTTGGCGGAAAGGCTCTGCTATGAGTTGACCAGAAAAGAAAGAATATTGCCCGGCGGCTATCTATATATGCTGGATATGATTTACACTCCTGATATTGTTTCGGACATAGCTAAAGTTTTTGCAGGCTGTTTTTATAAGAAGAACATTGACTATGTAATTACTGTTGAAACAAAGGGTATACCCCTTGCGTTTATGACTGCCAAATATTTGAGCGTGCCGCTTATTATTGTTAGGCATTACAATGAAGCTACCGATGGAGCTTCTGTAAACATCAACTATATTTCCGGCTCGTCGAAAAAGATGCAGACCATGGTATTGCCCCTTCGTTCATTGAAGCGTAATTCCAGACTGCTCTTCATAGATGACTTCATGAAGGGCGGGGGGACGGCTAAAGGGATATTAGAGCTTTCACGGGAGTTTGAATGTCAGGTGGTGGGAATCGGTGTTATGATCCAAACTGCCGAGCCATGCAAAAAGCTGGTAGACAGTTGGTTTTCTTTGCTTACGCTCCATAATGTGGATGAAGATAAAGGTATTACCAAAATTGAACCGAGCAATTATTTGACAATTCGGGATTAAGTTCCAAAATGTGAATCACATAAGAAGGAAAATCGGATTTTATATAGAATATAATCATATAGCTCTTTTGTTTACAGATATTATTTTGAGGAAGGTGGTAGCAGATCATGGAAATCACAGATGTCCGCATTAGAAAAATTGACGTAGAGGGCAAAATGAAAGCAGTCGTATCCGTAACCTTTGATAATGAATTTGTCGTGCATGATATCAAGGTGATAGAAAGCCAAAACGGTATGTTTATAGCCATGCCCAGTCGAAAAACCCCGGACGGCGAATTCAAGGATATTGCACATCCGATCAATGCAGCCACACGAGATAAAATTCAGACAGCGATACTTGATAAATACGTGTCAACAACAACCGCTGAAGAATAGAATTTGAGAGGCACTTTGAAATGAAGTGTCTTTTTTTGTGTTGAAATAATGTCCGAGAAGTGCAATAATATATGCGGAATGAGGAACCTGAAAGGACATACACTGAAATGGGACATACTACCGCCCTGATTCTTGCTGCCGGTGAGGGCAAGAGGATGAAATCGGATAAAGCGAAGGTCTTGCATGAACTTTGTGGTAAAACATTGATAGAGTGGGTCTATGACGCAGCCCAAGGGGCGGGTATTGAGAAGTGCGTTGCTATAGTAGGGCATAAAGCCGAACAAGTAATGGAGCACATGGGAAATACAGTTGATTATGTGCTTCAGGAGCAGCAGCTTGGCACCGGGCATGCTGTACAGCAAGCTCGTTGCTATTTGAGCTGTGGGTCCGGCTCAATAGTAGTACTATGCGGGGATGTACCGCTTATTTCTTCTGATACCATAAAAAAAGCAATAGAATACATGAAAAATAGTGAATTCAAGGCCGTGGTCATTACAGCAGATGTATTGGAACCGGACGGCTATGGCCGTATTGTTAGGGATTCGAAGGGTAACTTTAAGAGGATAGTGGAGCAGCGGGATGCAAGCGAAGAGGAAGAGGCTATCTGCGAGATAAATTCCGGCATGTATGTTTTCTCATCGAAGGAGCTGGAGATGGCCTTAGACTTGTTGACCAATGACAATGCCCAAAGGGAGTATTATCTTACTGATACACTGGAAATTCTGTTGACGAAGGGGTATAGTGTAGGTGTGTATAAAGTAGAGGACAGTAATGAAGTCCTTGGTGTAAATGATATGGTGCAGCTAAAGTATTTATCTGAAATTATGAAGAAGAAAAACAAATGCAATGATTACATCATATAAACAAAGGAGCATTGAAATGAATTTGCATGGTAAGGATATCAAAATATTTGCTGGGAACTCGAACCGTGCCCTCGCTGATGAAATTGCGGAAAAAATAGGTTTGCCGTTGGGAGTTGCAACTGTCGGAAAATTCAGCGACGGTGAGTCAGCTATTAATATTGGTGAGGTTGTGCGCGGATCCGATGTATTTGTGATCCAGTCCACATGTGCGCCTGTGAATGACAATCTGGTAGAGCTTTTCATAATAATGGATGCACTAAGGAGAGCTTCCGCCGGTAGAATTACTGCTGTTATGCCCTATTTCGGGTACGCACGTCAGGATAGAAAAGCCAAGGCCAGAGATCCTATTTCAGCCAAACTGGTGGCAAATCTAATCACTGTAGCAGGAGCAGACAGAATACTGACAATGGACTTGCATACTCCACAGCTACAGGGCTTTTTTGATATCCCGGTTGACCATTTGAGAGGGGTGCCTATTCTCACAAACTATTTCCAAGAGCTTTTTCGTGATACCGGTGATGTAGTAGCGGTATCTCCTGATGTAGGCAGCGTTACTCGTACAAGGAAGTTTGCAGAATGGCTTGATATTCCCATAGCCATTATCGACAAAAGAAGGCCTAAGGCCAATGTGAGTGAAATCATGAATATTGTCGGTGATGTGAACGGCAAAAAGGTTGTTTTAATTGATGACATGATCGATACCGGCGGGACTGTTGTGCAGGGGGCCAATGCACTAATGGAAATGGGGGCAAAGGAAGTCTACGCTTGCTGTACTCATGGTGTGCTTTCAGGCCAAGCCTGCGAAAAGATAGAGGAGTCATGTATCAGAGAACTGGTCATGCTCAATACTATTCC
Source organism: uncultured Oscillospiraceae bacterium (assembly GCA_964404395.1). Taxonomy (GTDB): domain Bacteria; phylum Bacillota; class Clostridia; order Acetivibrionales; family DTU013; genus JAAYBT01. The sequence goes on from CAYOKA010000015.1 coordinate 6,239, forward strand.
GCTTCCGGAGAATAAGCCTACCAGAAAGATTACTTCTCTTTCAGTAGCTACAATTTTTGCAGAAGCAATAGAAAGAATATATGGGGATATCTCTATCAGCACGCTTTTTACACAAAGGGAATGAGCTGTTCGGAGGTGCTGTGTTGGAGAATCTGACCATTATAGCCGGACTGGGAAATCCGGGGAGGAAATATGATAATACCAGGCATAACGTTGGTTTCAATGCAATAGATGTTTTGTCAGCAAAATACTCAATCAAGGTAAACCGTCTGAAGCATAAAGCGCTTAGTGGTGAGGGTACAATAAAGGGAAACAGGGTTCTGCTGGTCAAGCCACAGACATTTATGAATCTTAGTGGCGAGAGTATTCGTGATATAGTCGAATGGTATAAGCTACCCATGGAGAAACTTATTGTAATATACGATGATGCGGATTTGCCTGCCGGGACTATAAGGATTCGTCCGAAGGGCAGCTCCGGCACCCATAACGGTATGAAATCCCTTATTTATCAGCTCCAATCAGATGAATTCCCTCGAATAAGGATTGGAATCGGAAAGGCGCCGGAAGGCTGGGATTTGGCGGATTTTGTCTTGAGCAAACTGGGCGCCGATGACGGGAAGACAATTTGCCAAAGCATAGAAAGAGCGGCGGATGCGGCTACTGCAATTGTTGACTTGGGCATCGAAGCCGCAATGAATTTGTACAACGGCGACCAAGATCGCGAAGATAAGGATATGTAGAAGTGTCTATTCTGTGTAGGTAGCGGCAGTGCTGACGGTACCTGATGTTACTTAATAAACACGCAAAGAAACACAGACTTGGAAGGTTTTATGAACAATTTAATCGACCCATTACTGGAACTGGAAGAATACAGGCGGGTTTTATCCTCTGCGAAGAACTATACCCGGCCTGCAAATATCATAGGGCCCTCAGAATCCCAGAAGGCTCATATTTGCTATGCCCTTTGTCGGCATTCCGGCCAAAAGGGAATCTATGTTGCATACAATGAAATGCAGGCCAGAAAGCTGTTTGAAGACTTTAGCTTCTTTTTGGGCGACGACCTGCTTTTTTATCCTACGAAGGAAATAATGCTATATGATGTAGAAGCAAAGAGTTATGATACGGTTTACCAAAGGCTTCGGGTTCTTGACCGTGTCAGCCGTGGCGATTTCTCAATTGTAATAACCTCTGTAGAAGCTATTTCCCACAGACTGGTACACCCCGATATATTGTGGGAGAATGTAATTGAAATAGATTATCAGAGTAGAATCAATCTGGAGGATTTGTCGCGCAAGCTTGTCATGATAGCCTACGAGAGAGTTGAAACCGTCGAAAAGCGTGGACAGTATGCAATTAGAGGAGGTATTATCGATGTATTTCCTGTTGATGGGGACAATGCCGTGCGGCTGGAGCTGTTTGATGACGAAGTTGACTCCATACGTTCCTTTGATGTGAATACGCAGCGCTCCACCGGACAAATTGAAAGTGTGAGGATAATTCCTGCCCGAGAAGTTATTTACTCCCTCGAGATGAAGGATAAAATAATAAAGGCGGTAAAGTCGGATCTGGAGCAAGCAGGCAAAAAGAATCACAGCCTTTCCGACAGAGTCAATGCCGATATGGAGCGTTTGAGAGAATCCTGGTATTTCGCCGGAATTGACAGATACATAGCATATATTACCCATGAACCTGCTTCCTTTTTTGATTATGCGGGCGACGACAATCTATTATTTATGGATGAATCGGCAAGACAAAAGCAGAGGCTGGATAATCTGCTGCTGGAGCATGCGGAAATATGCAAGGCGATGCTGGAAAAAGGGCAACTGCTGCCCCAGGGTACGAGGCTATACTTTGATTATAGTGATGTTTTCACGGTGGCGGAAAAAAGAAAAGTATTTTATTTGAATACAATCCACGGAGATAGCATTTCCATCGAAAACGCTGAGGTCTTCAGTTTTCCATGCAGAATGATAGGCTCCTTTCAAGGAAACATTAATATGCTTACTGACAGCCTAGTGGGGTGGAAGCGGGATAAGAACAGGGTAGTGCTTCTTTCCGGGACAAAGGGGCGTGGAGAGCGTCTGCGTGAAACGCTTTGGGAGAAAGGCATCGAAGCAATATATGAAGATACACACCAAATATCAGTCCAAGCCGGGCAGGTAATAATCACTCGCGGCAGTCTAAATAAGGGATTTGAATACCCGACCATCGGCTTTGTGGTAGTTAGTGACAAAGAGGTGTATGGTCAGGAAAGAAGGAAACTCGCTAAAACTTCGAGCAAATATAAAGGACGACCCATTAGCGTATTCTCGGAGCTGACCATTGGTGATTATGTGGTGCATCAAGCTCATGGCATTGGACAGTATGTTGGCATTGAGAAGCTTGCAGTGGAGGGTATAAAAAGTGATTATCTGAAAATACGTTACCGTGAAGGGGATTTTCTATATATACCGACTAACCAGATGGATCTGATCCAGAAATACATCGGCTCCGAGGGCAGGCAGCCAAGGGTCAGCAAGCTGGGAGGAACGGACTGGATAAAGACAAAGAAAAAGGTAAAGGACTCTTTGAGGGAGCTGGCTGCCGAATTAATCAAGCTCTATGCTCGCAGGCAGGCGACTAAAGGGTTTGCATATTCAAAGGATACTGTCTGGCAAGCTCAATTCGAGGAGCAATTCCCATATGAGGAAACGGAGGATCAGCTCAAGTGTATTGAGGAAATCAAGGCGGACATGGAATCCGGGCATGTGATGGAAAGACTGCTTTGCGGTGACGTGGGCTATGGTAAAACCGAGGTGGCTCTACGAGCGATTTTTAAGGCGGCAATGGATGCGAAGCAGGTGGCCTATCTTGTACCCACGACAGTACTAGCTCAGCAACAGCATAACAGCTTTGTGGAAAGACTGAAGGATTTTCCTGTTACAGTTGACGTCATAAGCCGCTTCCGAACTAAATCGGAGCAGAAGAAGATACTAAAAAACGTCAAGCAAGGTAATGTTGATGTGCTTATTGGAACTCATAGGCTTCTGCAGAAGGATATTCATTTCAAGGATCTGGGGCTGCTTGTGGTTGATGAGGAGCAGCGATTTGGCGTGGCCCATAAGGAGCGTATTAAAAACCTGGCACCGGGCGTGGACGTGCTGACACTATCGGCTACACCGATACCGAGAACCCTACATATGTCACTGGTGGGGATAAGAGATATTAGCATCATAGAAGATCCGCCCGAAGAGAGATATCCTGTGCAGACTTATGTTATGGAGTACAACAAGGAAGTGGTCAGGGACGCTATAATCAGGGAAATTGGCAGGCAGGGGCAGGTGTTTTATCTTTATAACCGGGTGCGTTCTATTGATATCAAGGCCACCGAGATACAGGCGATGGTTCCTGATGCCAGAATTGCCGTTGCTCATGGTCAAATGGAGGAAAGACAGCTGGAAGATGTTATGATGAGTTTTATCGCAGGAGAATTTGATGTGCTGGTATGCACTACCATCATTGAGTCCGGACTGGATATGCCGAATGTGAACACGATTATTGTGGAGGATGCCGACAGGATGGGGCTGGCACAGCTTTATCAGCTCAGAGGACGTGTAGGACGTTCCAACAAGCTTGCGTATGCATATATCACTTACAAAAAGGATAAAATCGTTAACGAGATAGCTGAGAAAAGGTTGCAGGCTATCAAGGAGTTTACAGAATTGGGCTCAGGCTTCAAGATTGCCATGCGCGATATGGAAATTCGTGGTGCCGGCAATTTGCTTGGCTCGCAGCAGCATGGGCATATGGAATCGGTAGGATATGATATGTATTGCAGGCTTTTAGATGAGGCGGTCAGGGAACTGCAGGGTGAGCCGGTAAGAAAGGAAGAGGCTGAGATTACAATAGATATCAACGTCAGTGCCTACATAGATGACTCATATATTAGTGTGGAGAATAAGAAAATTGAGATGTATAGAAAAATAGCAGCCATACGCGAAGAACAGGATGTTTTGGACATAGAGGATGAATTGATGGACAGATACGGCGAAATTCCGAATTCGGTAGAGAACCTCGTAGAGATTGCCTATATTAAAGCTTTAGCAAGTTCACTGGGGTTTTCATCTGTCACGCAGAAAAATGATACCGTCACCTTAAGTATAGCGAATGGCAGAAGTTTTAATTTACAGGCCTTCGGCAAAGCTGCTGAAAAGTATAAGCGCCAATTGCTTTTTAACGCCGGGACGTCGCCCTATATCGTATACAGGGTTTTGCCGGAGCATAAAAACCATCTACTTGTCAATATTAAGATTCTGTTACAGGATTTAAAAGGCTTTGATGTGAATTGATAATCTATTATAATGTAGTTAATTAGTTTACCAGGGGCGAAAGCCGTAGCTAATAATAAATACAGGCTTTTGCGATGTAACCTTAATATGAATTAGCAACACAATATATAGTGATATGCTTTCATACTTACCCGCAATATATTGTGCTGCTGGACTTAAAAAATGATACATCGCAAAATGCCCAAATAAGGAGCGAGTGGTTTGGATAAAGCATATAGAGACAGAAAGAAGGACAGCCACAATAGAGAAAAGAAAACGATTCCTGTATTTGCGAAATATGGCTTGATAGCTGCTGCAGCAATAATTGTTATTGCAATAGCTCTAATAATATATTTTAGTGTATCCGGGAATGTTGTTGCCAGAATCAACGGTGAAAAGATTACAGTTGATGAGTTTAAGTACAATCTGGAGTATCAGAAGCAGCTTATGTATAGCGAAGCTCTTAAGGTTGATCCTGCTATAAGTGAGGAAACATTTTGGACTACCAGGATTGGTGGAGAAGATGCTGTAGAGGTTGCTAAAAAGAAGACTTTGGATGCCTTGAAGGACTCAAAGGCTCAGTACACAAGAGCAAAAGAGGCCGGTATCTCAATGTCCAAAGAAGAGCGCAACAACCTCGATAGTTATATTCAAACGACATTTATCGACCCATTAGGAGGCGGCAACAAAATCAAAGCCAATAAGGCATTTGAGGAAGAGTACGGTTTTTCTATTAATTTGATGAGAGATGCACAGATTCAAAACTATATTATATATAAATTCAAACTCGAGCAGATACAAGCCATACCGGATGCTGATGCAAATGTAGATAACTTTTATGGTTCAAATCCTGAATGGTACAAAGAGGACACACAGCTGAGGACAAATGCTGAGGAAGCGGTCTGGGCCAGGCACATACTTATTGCGGCGGATGAAGCGACAGCCACACAGGAAGAGAAGGATGCGGCAAAAAAGACTGCCGAAGACTTAATTGAGAAGCTCAAGGGCGGAGAAGATTTTGCAAAGCTAGTCGGCGAAAATTCTGCAGATCCAGGATCAAGTGCCAGAGGCGGAGATTATGTGTTCGGGATATCATCTACATTTTATGAATCATTTAAGGAAGCGGCTTTTGCGCTTGGATCCGGTGAGTTTACACAGACGCCTGTTCTGACCGGAGCAGGGTACCACATTATCATGGTCGATGAAAAATATGCGGAAGGCGAGCCGGTCAGCCTTGCATGTGCAAAAGAGTATTATGAGTATGGTACTTCATTTATTAAGGCAAAGCTTTACGAAATGAAGCTGGCCGATTGGGTAAGGGGTGCCGAAATCAAAATGAATAGCGACGTTTATACATCGATAAAATAGGCATTACTCAAAAAACATTACATTTTCCTGGGACTCCCTTCAAAGGAAGTCCCTTTATCTTTTTCTCAAATCGCCACTTATGTATAAAACTCCAATAAATTATAGATACTAAAAAGGCAATAAGAACAATTCAGTTCCTTTAAAACATTCAGAAAGGATGTTTAGCACCGCAAAGGTGCGAATTTCCTTTAAAACATTCAGAAGGAGGTAAGGACATTGAAGGCAACCGGTATTGTACGGAGAATCGATGATCTTGGAAGAGTAGTCATACCCAAGGAAATAAGAAGAACTTTGAGAATAAGAGAAGGCGACCCTTTGGAGATATTCACTGATAAGGAAGGCGAAGTAATACTAAAGAAGTATTCTCCCATAGGTGAGCTGGGCGATTTTGCGACCCAATATGCAGACTCAATCCACAAAACAAGCGGCCATATTACATGCATTGCAGACAGAGATGCTATAATAGCGGTGTCCGGGGCATCTAAAAAAGAGTTTTTGGAAAAATCGTTGAGTATGGACTTGGAGAGAGTTATTGAAGAGAAAAATACTCTCGTAGTAAAATCATCGGATGATAAAAGCATATCCATACTTGCTGATGAAGGCACTGACAAGAAATATAGCTCTCAGGTTGTATCTCCCATCATTTCCGAGGGTGATCCTATCGGAGCTGTTATGCTGCTTTCTACCAACCCGGAAAGCAAAATGGGGGAGGTTGAAGCTAAGCTTGCGCAATCGGCCGCAGGGTTCTTAGGCAAGCAAATGGAGCAGTGAACCAAACCATAAGGGAGTGCAGCCGCTGGGAGGTATTGCGGTAAATTCAGAGTTAAGAGATAAAAACAGCAGAGAAGGCAAGCCTGCTGTTTTTTCATATTGTTTCATTTCCTTTTCACAATTGTTAAAGTTGCCTTACTTAATGATATCCTTAATATTCGATTTCGATTTATCGTGATACAATAAACTCAGAAGAACCTCAGCATGATATTGGAGGATTAATGCAGTTTATTGCTATCAACGAGAAAATTGAAGATATTAGAAATAATCCGGAGGAAATAAACAGGTTTGTGGAAGAATACAAACCATTCATTGCTTCTTGCGCGAAAAGAGTATCCGGAAGATATTTAGACTACGGTGTGGATGATGAGCTTAGTATCGCTATGATGGCCTTTGTTGAAGCTACGAATTCCTTTGACATGACCAAGGGCAATTTTTTTGCTTTTTCTCGTAATGTAATAAAAAGAAGGCTAATCGATTATTATCGCACGCAAAGCCGCCATAACAATGTGTTGTCGTTGACTCTTTACGTGGATGGGCAGGACGAGGAGTTTGATATCAGCAGCGGGGAAGCGGTTCAAATGTATTCGGATCAGAGGCTCGCCGAGTACAGAAGACTCGAATTGGAAGAGTTGGGCAAGGAATTGGCGGCGTGGGACATTACATATTCAGACCTTACCAGGGTATCGCCCAAACACAATAAAACACGGAGCCAATGCAGCAAACTGGTGGGAGTAATAATATCGCAGCCTGATATGATGCAACGGGTTATGATGAAAAAGTATCTTCCCATCACGCAGCTGGAGAAACTCTCAGGGATACCCCGAAAAACCATCGAACGATTCCGAAAATATATAATAGCGGTAGTCGTTATTATAACAGGTGATTACACTTACATAAGGGATTATGTAAAGCTATGAAATGCTATAAGGAAGGAGGCCGGGAAAGTGAAAGGGATTGTAGTAGAAACAAAGGGGAAATACGCAATAATATTGACACAGGGTAGATCCTTTGTAAAAGTGAAAGCTATGGCAGACATGCCTATCGGAGAAGAAATCGATCTGAACCGGCCTGCCGGAAGGACGAAAAACACGAGAGTTATAACGAAGATTACATCAATTGCAGCAGCGGGATTGCTTGCGCTCGGACTTGGATATGCAAGCTACTGTTATACTGTGCCTTATAGCTATGTTCATGTTGATATCAATCCGAGCATTGAGCTTACAGCCAATATTTATGACAGAATCATAGGGGTAGAAGCATTAAATACCAGTGGCGAGGAGCTGCTGGGTGGAAGTAATTTGAAAAATCACAAGGTCGACATGGCAGTCAAGCAGCTGCTTAATACGGCCGTGCAGCATGGATACCTAAATGCTTATGAGCTATTGCCGGCTGATAGCGGATCGGCCGTGGAAGGACAGCAGGCTGGGGATGGGCAGGGCATGGCATATAGCGGACAAGCTTTGGACAATCCACAAGAGCCTCCCACAACCATAAGTAAAACGGAGACGAAAAGTGAAGGCGCGATTGAAAATGCTGTTTTATTAACAGTTACAAGTAATAACTCCAAAAAATCTAATGCACTAAAGGATAATATAGTAAAGGCAGCTACAAAAGAACTTAGAAAAGAAAAGGTCAGATCAGAAGTACTTATTGGGGAAGCCAGTGTTGAGCAGCGAGATGCTGCCAGAGTATACGGGGTTACACCGGGCAAGCTGGTATTAATTGAGGATGTGTTGGAGAGTGAGCCGGAATCACAGATTGAAGAGCTGAAGAAAGTGCCCATTAAGGACCTTTTGAGTAAGGCTAGCCATAAAGCCAAAGAGAAGGCTAAGCAGGAGAAGCAGAAAGCAAGGGAAAAAGCTAAGCAGGAAGAACAGAAAGCCAGAGAGATGGCGAAGCAGGAAGAGCAGAAAGCCAGAGAGATGGCGAAGCAGGAAGAGCAGAAAGCCGGAGAAAAAGCGAAGCAGGAAGAACAGAAAGCCAGTGAGAAGGCCGGGAAGGAAGAGCAGAGAGCAAAAGAAAAGGCAGAACAGGAAGAGATAAGAAAACAGAATGACCGGAAGGAAAAACAGTCAGAGAATAAAAATAATAGTGTAAGGCAGAGCAGCACCGGCAAAGGCTTCGGGAATGATTCTACCCAAAAGCGCCGGGCGGGCGAAGATGACCAAAAGGGCGGTTTCAATGATAATACAGGCAACAACAGCCGAAAGAATGAAAACAGCAAGTGGAATGCCGGTAGTAATAGTAAAAATCAAGACAATTCAGGCAATTCAAAGGCTAAAGACAACAAAAAAGATAAGAATAAAAGTAAGAAAACCAAGGAGGATCTAAAAAGGGAAGGAGAGCGGCTCAGAGAAGAGCTTCTTGACCAGATGAAAGACTGGCAGAAGCAGGGTAGCTGGACTAACAGTAACAGTAGAAAAACGAGCAACAATCGCAGGTAAAACACTTTATTAGTTTGTTCCTTTTTGCAAATCACTGTCAAAAACTTTTTCGGGAAACGAGCCCCATTACGACAATTTTCATATGTATCCCTCGGTATAATCATTGAAGACGGGGGGATACAAAAGATGAAAACAGTTACGACACCTATGAGTAGGGATGGAAAGGTCGGTTTGTTCGCAGAGTTAGCCGGAAGAGTTTTTCTTTATCAAAACAATTATTTGATACTTATTAGTGCATTTATGCTGGGAAACAGCAGGATTTCTCCAGGATTGCCACTGGGCGCGGTATTTTATGCGGCCGGCTATGGAAACACAGGGTTTAAGCTATTGACTGCCTTGGCGGTTTTTATCGGCGCAGCAGTACATGGCTCCTTGGAAGCGTTTTACATCAATGCGGCTTGTATGCTGCTCTTTAGCGTATTATGTGCTCCCTTAAGAAATAAAGTGAGCACTGTTGTTAGCATCAGGGTTGCTGTGATCGTATTTGTTAGCGTGTTGATACCGCAGTTGATGCTTTCTGCTTTGCGAGGGTATTTACTATTTGACATTCTGAAAGCCCTTTTCACTGCGTTTATTTCCTTTGTTCTCTACTTTATATTTAGATTCTGTGTACCTATGATAGCCGGAACATCTAAAAAAACCATACCGGGCAGTGAGGAGGTAATAAGTACAGCTGTTACGGCTGCTCTTGTGCTGTCGGGGATGGGGACGGTTCTGCTGTTAGGTTTTTCCATAAGAAATATAATTTGTGTTTTCGTGCTGCTACTTTTTAGTTACAAATGTGGTGCAGGCATCGGTGCTGCATCGGGTGCGGTAATTGGCCTGATAATAAGTATTTCCGCACAATCTACACCTTCAGTTGCCGGCACATATGCCCTATGTGGTATGCTTGCAGGAATGTTGGGGAAGCTTGGGAAAATTAGCACAGCATTTGGATTCATTTTGGGAAATATTATTCTTGTCGTATACTTCAATGGAACGATTGAATCAATGCTCCTATTGAAAGAGATTATGGTTGCAGGCATAATCTTTTGCCTAATGCCCAATCGGGCTATAAGTAAGCTGACCAGCCCTTTTATCAGAGACATGGCTGAGCTTGAGGACAGAAGAGGTTACTCCCAAAGGATCAGAGACATTACGGTAGAAAAACTTACAAAGTTCTCTAAGGCATTTTTGGATATGTCAAATACATTCGCCCAGATTTCGGGGATAAGTACACCGGCCGAAAAGCATGATATTAACATTCTCTTTGACACAGTAGCTGACAGGATTTGCAGTGATTGCAGCTTATGCATGCATTGTTGGGAGCGGAATTTTTATGAGACGTACCAGGTCATGTTTAGCATAGTGGAGAAGCTTGAGATGAGAGGCAGAGTTGATGAGTGTGATGTTCCGAGTTATTTCATTGATATGTGCCCTAGAATTAATGACTTTGTTAATGTTGTAAACAATATGTATGAGCTTTTCAAGGTTAATGTTGTATGGAAAAGCAAGCTGGCAGAAAGCCGCATTGTTATAAGTCGTCAATTTGAAGGGATGGCCAAGGTGATTACCGGCCTTGCCCGAGAAATTAAAACGGAGGTGAGCTTTCTAAGCCCGTTGGAGGATACTATAGCTGCTTCTCTTGGGAAATGTAATGTGAAAGCCGGAGAAGTAATTGCTTACAAAAACATATGGGGGAAATATGAGGTTAGCATTTATCACAACTCATGCGCAGGGGCTAGAAACTGCATAAGTATCATTGAGAAAGTAGTTACGGAAGCGGTAGGTAGAAGGATGGTGCGCGAAAATGACAGCTGTTGCGTGGGAAGAAACGGAATCTGCCAGCTGAAGCTAATGGAGGCTGAGGATCTGAAGTTGACCACGGCTATTTCCCGGCTGCCAAAATCCGGCTGCAAAGTGTCGGGAGACAGCTTTAGCTTTATGAATAACGGGAATGGAAAGTATATACTGGCTTTAAGTGATGGAATGGGAAGCGGCCATAGCGCAGCCGTTCAAAGCAAAGCAACAGTGGATATGCTGGAGAGTTTCCTCGAATCAGGGATCGACAAGGATATGGCAATCAATTTGATTAATTCTGTTCTTGTGCTTGGTTCGGAGGAGGATATCACATGTACTATTGATATGTCGATAGTTGATTTGTTCAGCGGGGAGGTGGAGTTTGTCAAGATTGGGGCTGCTCCGACCTATATTAGACGGGAATCCAAGGTTGATATTATTAGGTCTGTTTCTTTGCCTGCAGGCATTTTGCCCGGTATTGATGCTGAATTAGCGCGCAGGAATGTAAGAAGCGGTGATATGATTATTATGGTGACCGATGGCATTGTTGATAGCATGGCCGACGAGGAAGCCGGTGACAGGCGGCTTTTGAAACACATTCAGCTGATTGAAAGCCTTAATCCTCAGGAAGTAGCCGATTCGATTCTGACAGAGGCGAGCAAATGTTGTGCTGATAAGCCTTGTGACGATTTGACTGTGCTGGTGGCAAAGATTTGGAAAAAACCACAGTAAATAAATTTCAAGGGAAATTTTGAATAAAGCCGGATATTTTTCACAAACTATATGCAGAATATATTACTAATTGAGTACTGCCCGCAAGTAGCGGCGGGATATGGGAAAACGGTTTGTGGAGGATATAATGGTGGCTGACGATACAAAAAGAGTTATTGTGATAAAGAATATTTCCTCAAATATAATCGAAGAGGCAATACTTATTTTGAAGAACAGACCTGATACCGCAGCAGGCGATCAGTCTCAAAATCCTGCTAGGCTCAAGTCAAGCAAGGGAAATGAATTTATCCTCAAGGAAGCGGAGGATATTATTAATCAATACATAAAGGAAAATGGCCTGACAGTTAGGAGAAGAAATAATCATTTCTCTTATGCTCGAAGAATCTTACGTATAAGGCCATCTACCAATATAATAATTAATATTTTTTTGATATCGGCAATCCTGTTTCTAATATTTGTTATCAGCAGATTGTTTTGAATTTAAATTCTGATGCTTGCGCAATTTAACATGATATGATAAAATAACACATCGTAATCCTTGCTCTGTACTTAAGTTACAGAGCCGTTCAGTCCAGAAGGAGGTGATTAGTCAAATGATGAACAAATATGAATCCATATTCATCATCGATTCAGACATAGGCGAAGAAAGCATACAGGCAACTGTAGAGAAGTTCAAGACCCTGATTGAGACATCAGCACAGTTGGAGAGCATTGATGAATGGGGAAAGAGGAAGCTTGCTTATCTGATTAATGATAAGAGCGAAGGCTACTATGTTCTTGTTAATTTCAGTGCAAAATCTGAATTTCCACGTGAGCTTGAGAGAATTTATAAGATTACGGACGAAATAATCAAGTATATGATTATTAATAAGGAAAAATAGGTGATTGTATGAATAAGGTTATTTTAATGGGCAGACTTACAAAAGATCCGGAATTGCGGTATACCACCAACAATAATACAGCTGTATGCAGCTTTTCACTTGCTGTTGACAGGCGTTTCTCTAAAGCTGGAGAAGAGAGGAAAGCGGATTTTTTCAATATTGTCGCATGGAGAAATCAAGCTGAGTTCTGCAGCAAGTATTTTACAAAGGGCTTGAAGGTTGTTGTAGTTGGAAACCTGCAAAATAGGAACTGGGATGACGCCGAAGGCAAAAGGCATTATATCACCGAGGTTATAGCAGATGAATTTTATTTTGCCGAGAGCCGCAGGAACAGCGAGGGAACTTCGTACAGACCTGTAGGGGAAACAGAGGGGTCTGTATCCGGTGACAATCAAAATGACGGATATTTTCAGACAGATGATGATGACGAACTACCGTTTTAAATAATCTTAACTAAATTAATCTAAGGTAATATCGCAAAAGCTTTGGGTGAAGATTTAAGATGCTTTTTGGAAAGGAGGCGTTTAAAATGGCAGGTGGGAGAAGAGATAACAGAGGCGGCAGAGATTCCTATGATAAGGAAGGCAGAGGCGGCATGAGAATGAGACGAGCCAGAAGAAAGGTTTGCTCTTTCTGTGTTGATAAGGTTACTGATATAGATTATAAGGAAGTTGCTAAAATAAGAAAGTATATTTCTGAGAGAGGTAAGATCCTTCCGAGGAGAATATCAGGTAACTGCGCTAAGCATCAGCGCCAGGTTACAGTAGCAATCAAACGGGCAAGGGTAATAGCACTTTTGCCTTATACCGCAGAATAGTTTAGGCTTTAGCATGAGGGATCGGATTACATAATCCGGTCCTTCTTTAATATATAAGCAATGATTATTATAGTCCCGCAGCGCCACCGAAATAATTGGAAAAATGAGTTTTTTAATGATATTATATATAATACAATCAAAAAACGTTTAAAAAAGCAGTTTGCGAGGTATAAATGATAAAAATCGGATATCTTGGGCCTAAGGGGACTTTTTCACATGAGGCAGTGAAAAAATATATGGGAGACATACCACATACAGCCCTCGACTTTCTCTCTATCCCTGAGATAATTACGGCTGTACGCGACGGCAGGTTGGATGAAGCCGTTTTGCCTATAGAAAATTCAATCGAAGGCGCTGTAAATGTGACAATGGATGAGCTTGCTCATGATACAGCATTGAGCATAAAGGCCGAGCTGGTCATTCCAATCAGGGAGCACCTGCTTGTAAAAAGAGGGACGGATATCATGAAGATTAGGTGTGTGCTCTCGCACCCACAGCCGTTGGGACAGTGCAGACGATTTTTGTCCGAGCAGATGTCAAATGCGGCTATGAAGGCTGTTTACAGTACTGCAGCAGCGGCGGAAGAAGTAGCCGCAGGCGCCGGAGATCTTGCGGCAATTGGTTCAGAGACGGCGGCTGAGGTCTATGGACTGGAGATTGCCGTAATGGACATACAGGATCATGACAGCAACTATACAAGATTTGTTGTAGTTGGCAAGACAAGTACAGCCAGAACAGGACGAGATAAGACATCTATTGTTTTTTCTGCCGAGGACAAGCCGGGCGGCCTGTACAGGATATTGGACATATTTAATCTATGGGATATCAATATGACTCGCATCGAATCGAGGCCAACGAGAAATAAGCTTGGCAGATACATTTTTTTTGTTGACATTATTGGGCACAGAGAGGATGAGGACATAAGGGATGCATTGACCATGATAAAAAGGAAGTCAACGTTTTTTAAGATATTAGGCTCCTATCCTATTTCGCCGGATAAATACTGAAGGGATGGTAAATTGTGCGGGAAATGGAATATTGTGTGATATAATATGTGAGGGGACACTCCACTCTTTCTGAAGGGCTGATGTTCGAGGGATGTCCCCTTGGGCAGCTAAAGTATGATAGGGGTGGGCGATATGGCATTAGCAGAAAAGGAAATTGACATAACCAGGAATATAAAGCTAATTGAATGGCTAAAAAGCGAACTGCTCACAGAACTGGCAGACCTGTTCAGGGTATTGTCGACAGGTGCCAGAGAGGAGATGTATGAGGCTGTTTCCGAGATACTTTCAAATATCATTCTTGTCAGCTATCTTTTGGGGAAGCGGCTTGGAATCAGTTATAATGCCATTGAAATAAAGATACACAATAAGGTGAAGCTTGGATTAGTGGAAAACCACGATGTAGAAAAGTATTATGGAGATTTGTCTGAGATGTCAAGACATTTGGGCAACTTTAGAAGGAAGGAGAAATGAAAGGGCTTGTGCCCTTAGAAAATATGGATAGTAAAAAGTTTCTTGGGATACTCATTCCCCGTACCGGCTTTTATCTATGGGTTATATTGTTTCTCGTAGCTATCATTGCATTGCTGGATTGGCGTGTCGCTATCCCTGCCGCAGTTTTGCTTGCCTGTCTTATTTACTATTATTTCAGTACAAATCGTAAGCGTAAGATAGAGATATCAAGCTTCATTGAAAACCTTAACTTCAATATTGATACGGCAACGAGGGATACTCTTTTGAATTTTCCTATGCCGCTTGCTTTTACTGAGATGGATGGATCGATTATCTGGTATAATTCATCATTTAAGGATATTTCGGAATCAGGAGATGACTTTGATAATACGATAGGCTCCATCATCACCGATCTTAAGAACAGCAGCAATTTCTCCGAGATGCAAAAAGGCGTTCTGAATAGCATTTCCAGACAGGTTGAAATAAACGGCAGACATTACAATGCGATGTGTAATCCGGCCAGGCGCAATACGAAAAAGGACGGCAGTTCATTCATACTGATTTTTTATTTTATTGACATAACACAACTTGTTGAGCTGAAGAAGCTCTATGCAGATGAGAAGATTATGACTGCGATTGCTATTATAGACAATTATGACGATTTAATGAAGAGTATGGAGGATTCAAGCAGGCCTCAAATGCTTGCTGAAATAGAAAAAAAGGTAGTACAATGGATGTCTTTTTCGAACGGCATCATTAAGAAATTTGAGAGGGACAAGTACATCTTTCTTTTCGAGCAGAAATATTTAAAGGATTTCGAAAGGAAAAAGTTTGAAATATTGGATAATGTAAAGGAAATAGATATTGGGAATAAAATCCCCGTTACATTAAGTCTGGGCTTTGGACTCAATGGCGAAAGCCCGGCACAGAATTTTCAGTTTGCCACAGCTGCCATAGACCTTGCTTTAGGACG
Organism: uncultured Oscillospiraceae bacterium; assembly: GCA_964404395.1. Lineage (GTDB taxonomy): Bacteria > Bacillota > Clostridia > Acetivibrionales > DTU013 > JAAYBT01. The sequence continues at coordinate 21,771 of CAYOKA010000015.1, forward strand.
CGGCGGCGACCAGGTGGTTGTGAAAAACGGAGAGAGCTTCAGCTTTTTCGGAGGTAAGACCCGCGAGCTGGAAAAGAGAACGAAGGTCAAGGCCAGAGTCATTGCATTTGCACTGCGGGAGTTGATTGATCACTCATCGTCTGTGCTGATAATGGGACATGAAAATGCTGATATCGATTCCCTTGGAGCCTCGCTGGGACTTTACAGGATCGTCAAAAGCAGGGGTAAGGATGCAAATATTGTGCTAACCAGGGTAAATCCTACGATTGAAAGTCTGGTAATGAAGATACGAAAAGATGATCAATATGAGGGCTTATTCAAGAATAGGGGGGAAGCTCTTGAAGCTCTTGGCAAAAAGACACTCCTGATTGTTGTGGATACCCATCGGAAAAGCTTTACTGAGATACCGGAATTGGTCGATAACGCCGGACAGATTGTCATCATCGATCATCACAGGAGGGGTGTTGACTATATACAGGACACGGTGCTGACCTATCAGGAAACATATGCCTCATCTACCAGTGAGCTTGTTACCGAAATAATCCAGTACATAGATGAAAGCCTTCGGCTCAGCCCAATTGAAGCAGAGGCTCTTTATGCAGGCATCGTGGTGGACACAAAGGGCTTCACCTTCAAGACCGGGGTAAGGACCTTTGAGGCGGCATCATACCTAAAGCGACAGGGAGTCAATACAGTTACTGTGAAGCAGCTTTTCCAAAATGACCTGGAGACCTATACCAACATTTCGTCTGTTGTTAGGGATGTGGAGATGGTTAATGACGAGATAGCAATATCTACCTGCCCGCCCGGCATGAAAAATGTACAACTAATTGCCGCCAAAGCAGCAGATGAACTATTGAATTTGTCCGGCATCAACGCCGCCTTTGTATTGTGCGGTACCGGAAGCGAGGTCTGTATCAGCGGAAGGTCGCTGGGTGAGATTAATGTACAGATAGTATTGGAAAAACTGGGTGGTGGTGGACACCTGACGGTTGCCGGGGCACAATTGACCGAAACCGACATTGATGACGCAAAAGTTAAATTGAAATATGCTATAATGGAATACATAAGTGAAATAAATAAGCCGAATGCATGATTTTGGTTTGTATTGCACTCAGAGGTTCGATTTGGGGGGATTCATATGAAAGTAATATTAAAAGAGGATGTTAAGGGACTGGGTAAAGCTGAGGATTTAGTGAACGTCAAAGACGGATATGCCAGAAATTACCTGTTGCCAAGAGGGCTTGCGACAGAGGCCAGCGCGAGCAACATCAATGTTATGAAAACGAGAAAGGAAGCGGAAAGGAGCAAGAAGGATCGTGAATTGGCCCACGCAAAGGAGCTTGCTGAAAAGCTGAAGGATATTGTTGTGGTAATCAAGACAAAATCCGGTGAGAACGGAAAGCTTTTTGGTTCAATTACGAGCATGGATATTTGCGACAAATTGAAAAAGGATTTCAAAATTGATATAGACAAGAAGAAAGTGATACTTCCTGAGCCTATTAAATCAACGGGAAAATTTGAAATAGAAGTCAAATTGTATCCGGAAGTCAATGGCAAGCTGCCTGTCAAAATCGAGGCGGAGTGAATCAGAAGGGCAATGTATGTATGAAAGTTTGTCACATGGGTGAATTAAGTTAGGTGGAGGGTCTAAATAGTGTCCATAGATACCATCGGGAGAGTGCCTCCTCATAATATTGAAGCAGAGCAGGCTGTTCTTGGCTGCATGCTAATAGATTCAGATATCATTCCCACTGTCACGGAAATGATAAAGGGCGAGGATTTTTACAGGGATGACCATAGAGAAATTTGTGAGGCCATACTTGACATTACAGAAAGAGCCGGCCCGGTCGATATTATAACTGTTTCCGAGCAATTACAGCTGCGCGGTACTCTTGATGCAGTAGGTGGGCTTGATTACCTGGCGAGTATTTCCGGGGCTGTTCCGACTACTGCTAATGCGAAGCATTACGCAAATATTGTTGAGGAAAAAGCACTTCTGAGAAAATTAGCTAAAGCAGCATCTAATATTTCGGGCATGTGCTATGATTCCTCCGATGAAGCTATTTATGTACTGGATAGAGCGGAAAAAAGTATTTTTGATATTCTACAAAAAAGAAGCACACAGGGATTTACCCATATAAAGGATGTGCTTTTAGAAACATTTAACCGTTTGGAGGAGTTGTACAACAGCAAAAGCTATATCACAGGAATTCCGACAGGTTTTACTGATTTGGATTACAAGACGGCCGGTCTGCAGAACTCGGATCTTATATTGATTGCTGCTCGTCCCGGCATGGGGAAAACTGCAATGGGGCTTAATATTGCGCAATATGCTGCAATCCGAAAGCATGTGCCGGTAGCGATTTTTAATCTGGAAATGTCTAAGGATCAGCTGGTTAACAGAATGCTCAGTAGTGAAGTAATGGTGGATGGACAGAAAATGAGAACGGGAAAGCTGGAGGATGACGACTGGAACAAGGTCGCCCAGGCTCTGGCGCCTCTTTCGGAAGCACCCATTTTTATAGATGATACTCCCGGCATATCGGTTATGGATATCAGGGCGAAGTGCAGAAGGCTTAAGCTGGAAAAAAATCTTGGGCTTGTTGTGATAGATTATTTACAACTGATGCAGGGCAGAGGTAGAGTAGAAAACAGGCAACAGGAGGTTTCTGAGATTTCACGCTCCCTCAAAATACTGGCCAAGGAGCTTAATGTGCCTGTGGTAACTATGTCGCAGCTTAGTAGAGGGCCTGAATCCAGAAATGATCACAGACCAATGCTCAGCGATCTTAGAGAATCGGGCGCTATTGAGCAGGATGCAGATATTGTCATGTTTTTATACAGAGATGATTACTACAATCCCGATACTGAAAAGAAAAATATTGCGGAAGTTATAGTAGCAAAACACAGGAATGGTTCGACAGGAACCATCGAGCTTAGGTGGTTCGGTGAGTACACGAAATTTGCTAATTTAAAGAGGGATGATTATAACCAGTAGCTTTACCGGCCAATTTCAACAAAAAGTACTTGATACCATCCGTAGCAACCACTTAATTTTGCAGGGGGATACAGTAGTGGTTGGTATTTCCGGAGGCCCTGATTCTGTGTGCCTTCTTCACGTCCTTCATTCTCTTTGCGAGACTCTTCAGATTAAGCTTTATGCAGTCCATATAAATCATATGCTTCGCGCCGGTGAGGCCGATGCTGATGAGCAATACACAGCCGAACTATGCGAAAAGCTCTGCATACAGCTTTCTTCCGTTCAGGTCGATGTGGCTGCCATGGCAGAAAATTTGGGCATATCACTGGAGGAAGCGGGGAGAAAGGCGCGGTATCGTGAATTTTCCCGGCATGCTCAAGCTGTAGGGGCGTCCGCTATTGCGGTGGCCCATAACAGAAATGATCAGGCTGAAACTGTCATGATGAATATTATCAGGGGTTCCGGTATCGCAGGTCTTGCAGGCATGGAATTTAAAAGAGGGGAAATTATCCGGCCTCTTCTTGACATAAGCAGAGCAGAAATTGAACAATATTGCGAAGAAGCCGGGCTTTCGCCAAGAACAGACAGTTCAAACCTGACTGAGCTATTTATGCGAAACAAGGTACGCTTGGGGTTGTTCCCTTATATAGAGGATCATTTCGGGATTAACATGGAAGGTACCTTATGCAGGCTATCTGTTCATGCCGCACAGGATAATAACTATCTAAATGAATGTGCTTTGCAGGCATATTTAGCCGCAACTAATAAAAAGGGAAAAGAGCTTGTCGAATTGAGCGCTGAAAAGCTTGTGAATTTGCATCCGGCGGTGCTCAACAGAGTACTAAAGCTGGCCATAATCGATGTAGCAGGAAGCAGCAAGGGAATCGGCACTGTTCACTACCAAAGTCTCGTCAATCTGCTTGAGAATTGCAGGACCGGCGCCCGTGCAGACCTTCCGGGCGGGATCAGAGCAGTTTTTGCATATGGTATTTTAAAGGTATTCATTTCGCATTCAGGTAGTGATGATAGGGGGGAATTAAAGTTTTCAATGGATATAGCTGTCCCCGGAATTGTTCAGGTAACTGAATTGGAAGCATCGGTGGTCACTTCGATTATTAGGGATATAAGCATTGATAATGTCGAGCAGTTAGTATATAATCCTTTCGTGCAATTTTTTGATTACGATAAGCTTAATAGGGGAATTAATATTAGAAATCGACGAATAGGCGACAAATTTGCACCTTATGGTTCGAATGGTACGAAGAAATTGAAGGAATATTTTATTGACTGCAAAGTTCCGAGAGAAAAACGCAGCAAAATTCCCCTTATATGCATGGGAAATCAGGTTGTGTGGATTATCGGAGATAAAATAAGTGATAAATTCAAGGTAACTGAAAATACTAAAAGTATTCTGAAAATAAAGTACAGCGGAGGGTTTTATCATGATGGGGGATATTGAGGAGATTTTGGTAGGTCGCGAGCAGATAAAGGAAATGACGAAGAGCCTCGGTAAGCGCATATCTGAGGATTATGCAGGATGCGACCTGGTTCTGGTAGGAGTGTTAAAGGGCAGCTTTATTTTTCTGGCTGATTTGATGAGGGAAATCACAGTGCCTGTAGACATGGATTTGATAGCGGTATCAAGCTATGGAGCGTCCACCAGGTCTTCAGGTGTGGTGCGTATAATAAAGGATATTGATATGGATGTGGCGGGCAAGGATGTACTGATAGTTGAGGATCTGGTAGATACGGGATTGACACTAAACCATTTGAAGGAACTATTTCAGACAAGGAACCCTAAAAGTGTCAGGATATGCGCAGCCTTTGATAAACCATCCAGAAGGAAGGTTAACATTGAAGCGGAGTATAAGGGCATTGAGGTGCCTGACAAGTTCATCGTCGGATATGGGCTGGACTATGCAGGAAAATATCGCAATCTTCCGGATGTTTGCACACTGAAAAAAGAAATATATTCGAATCATTAACAGGTCTGTTCAGACATTTATGATGAGTCGGAAGTATTGAGGAATAAGTGTGATGGCCAGTATCGGCAACACCGCTTGCAAGGGCATACAGTTTTAAATTGTGTTTTAAAAATGTTTATGATAATATTGAATGTAATCTGGAATGGCAGGGAAAGGATTGAATTTCCGGGAGGGAGATACTTGAAGTATTTTAAAGGATTAAGTTTTTATATAGTAATTTTTGTAATAGTATTATTTATACTTACAATTTTTACGAGCTCGTCAAAGTCTCCGGAGCTTAGTTATACCGAGATGATTTCTCACATAGAAAACAACAACGTGCAGAGTGTTGTATTAAAGGGAGACGAAGCTACTGTTGAGCTAGTGAACGCAAATAAGGGTGCTAAGACTAAGAAATATGTAGTTTATATATCATCGGCTGATGCTTTTACGCTGATGATGACCGAATCATATAAGGAAGGTCAAGTCAAGGATTACAGAGTGGAAAAACCACCATCTGCCCCTTGGTGGGTTGCAATACTCCCGACGCTTGGATTAATAGTTGTTTTTGTGCTATTCTGGGTCTTTTTCCTTCAGCAATCACAAGGTGGCGGGGGCAACAGGGTTATGTCTTTCGGAAAGAGCCGCGCGAAAATTAGCACTGATGATAAGAAAAAGGTGACTTTTGAGGATGTGGCAGGGGCAGATGAGGAAAAGGAAGAGCTGCAGGAAATCGTAGAATTCCTCAAATCTCCCAAAAAGTTTATTGAGCTGGGAGCAAGGATTCCAAAGGGTGTCCTTTTGGTTGGACCTCCCGGTACCGGTAAAACGTTGCTTGCGAAGGCGATATCGGGTGAAGCAGGAGTTCCCTTTTACAGTATCAGCGGATCCGATTTTGTTGAGATGTTTGTAGGTGTTGGCGCATCCAGGGTCAGGGATTTGTTTGAGCAAGCCAAGAAGAGCGCTCCATGTATTGTTTTCATAGATGAGATAGATGCAGTCGGCCGGCACAGAGGTGCAGGTCTTGGCGGTGGTCACGATGAGCGTGAACAGACGCTCAATCAGTTGCTTGTTGAAATGGATGGCTTCGGTGTAAATGAGGGTGTTATTATACTGGCAGCAACAAACAGGCCGGATATATTGGATCCCGCATTATTGAGACCGGGCAGATTTGACAGGAGAGTTTTTGTAGGGTTGCCTGATATTAAAGGACGCGAAGCGATATTGAAGGTTCATTCCAAAGGGAAACCTCTTGGTTCCGATGTCAAGCTGGATGAGCTGGCAAAAAGCACGCCGGGATTCACGGGTGCAGATTTGGAAAACCTTCTTAATGAAGCTGCTTTGCTGGCAGCACGAAGTAATAAGAAGCGTATTGACATGGAAGATATAAAAGAAGCTACATTTAAGGTGGTTGTAGGACCGGAGAAAAAGAGCAGGGTAATGACGGAGAAGGAAAAGAAGCTGACCGCCTATCATGAAGCAGGTCATGCCATTGCGGTAAAAGTAGCTTCATCTACCGACAAGGTAGACAGAGTTTCTATCATACCATCAGGCAGGACAGGCGGATATACAGCTCACAAACCTGACGAGGACAAATCCTACCATACAAAAGCCCAGCTGATGGAAGTGATCATCATATCGATGGGTGGCAGAGCTGCGGAGGACATCGTGCTCGGTGAGATCAGCA
>CAYOKA010000016.1:0-28254 GCA_964404395.1 uncultured Oscillospiraceae bacterium
GTAACGGCCCCTTATAGGGGCAGAGCAAGCCACCCGTTTTACGGGTGGTCATGATAGTGCTCCGAAGCGTGGAGGTGTTGCAATATGAATTTGAAAACTATATTATACTGTATTCTTAACGGACAAATGTCATATTTCTAGATATTTGGGTTTGATATAATGAAACAAATTGATAATAAATAATGGGGAATCAATCAAGATGGAACAACAGGATCTGAGCAGACCGAATCATCTCATTAATATAGATGTTGCTGTATATATTACGCCCATAGATGTTGTGAGTATTAGATAAAAACGTATAAATCATTGTTAGAGAAGGAGTAATGGTAAAAATGCGTGAATACAAACAAAAACTTGAACATGCAGCGCAATATTTACGTCTACAAGCATCCATCGGACCAAAGAATGGGATAGTACTGGGCAGTGGTCTTAGCGAGTTCTTTGAACAACTTGATAACCCACAAGTAATTCCGTTTGAAGAAGTGGCCGGAATGCCATTAACAACCGTTGAAGGACATCATGGTGCTTTTGTGTTCGGTGAATACGAGGGCAAAAAGATTGTTGTCCTTAGAGGGAGGCTGCATTATTATGAAGGTTACACTCAACAGGAAATTACAATTCCGATTCGCATTATGAAACTGCTGGGTGTAGAAAATGTAATATTAACCAACGCTGCTGGAGGGGTTAATCTTTCGTTTTCGCCTGGGACATTAATGTTAATTACCGATCATATTAATTATTCTGGAGCAAATCCACTAATCGGAGCAAACCTTGAGAATTTTGGACCGAGGTTTCCCGATATGTCTAATGTATATAGTTATGAGCTAAGAGAACAGTTGAAAAAACTAGCATTGAGTAACAATATATTCGTGAAAGAAGGCGTATATGCTATGTATAGTGGACCAAACTATGAAACACCCGCGGAAGTACGATTTTTAAGAACTATGGGAGCAGATGCTGTAGGTATGTCAACTGTACCAGAAGCATTAGTGGCTAGGCATTCTGGAATAAATGTGATCGGTATTTCATGTATAACTAATATGGCTGCAGGAGTATCTTCAGAAGAACTTGACCATTCCAAAGTTGTAACTACTGCAAACCGTGTAAAAAAAGAATTCATAGAATTATTGAGGGTAGCTATCTCAATTTTATAGCAAAATTAAATATTATTTTAGGTATTTTTGATTGAATAACTGATGTATAGTTTACTACTGAATCTTTGTGCTATTAAATAGTCCCGATTACCAATTGTCACTTATTATAGTTTCTATGCATAAAAGTAGGATTCTGAAAGGTCCATTATGGAATGTTATAAAGGAGATATTGTATTTACTGCGGAGGAAGATAGTTTCACCGTATTAAAGAACGGATATATTTTTGTTCAGGATGGTATTGTTAAAGATGTTTATTCTATTTTTCCTGCAGAATACAATGGCATATATATAAGTGATTATAGTAATAAACTCATTATTCCAAGTTTTTGCGATTTACATACACATGCGCCGCAATTTGCCAACATAGGGCTTGGTCTAGACATGGAACTGCTTCAATGGCTGGAGACATACACCTTCCCAGAGGAAGCTAAATACGCAGATACCCAATATGCAAGAAAAAGATACCAGTTTGTTGCAGATGCTCTTATTCGAGTTGGTACAACGCGAGCGGTCTTATTCGCTACTATTCATAAGGAAGCTACAGAGCTGCTCATGAGTATTTTGGAGGAGGCAGGAATTTGTTGCTATGTAGGCAAAGTCAACATGGACAGAGGCTGCCCTGAATATATTAGAGAGACAACAGCTGACTCGATATCGAATACCATAGAATGGATAGAAAGAACAAAGGATAAATACCAAAACGTACGTCCGATTATTACGCCGCGGTTTGTGCCTGCCTGTTCAAGCAAGCTTATGGAAGAAATGGCAAGGCTTTCGCGAAAATTTGATTTGCCAATACAGAGCCATTTGGACGAGAATAAAGGAGAGATAGAGTTAGTATCATGTTTGCATCCTGCTGAAAGGAGCTATGCACATGTTTATTACTCCCATGGGTTGCTAGGTCATAGAACGCTCATGGCGCATTGTATACACATGGATGACTCTGAAATAGGGCTACTTAAAGAAACCAAAACGATAACTGTTCATTGCCCTTTTTCCAATATGAACTTGGCGAGTGGTATTATGCCTGTAACTCAGTTGCTGGATATGGGCGTAAAAATAGGGCTTGGTTCAGATGTAAGCGCAGGTCATACGCCCTCTATACGTGCTGCTATGGTGGCGGCCATTAATGCTTCAAAACTATTATATGAGCGGACAGGGCAGGAAATCCTTACGGAATCGCAAGCATTTTATTTGGCAACAAAATCATCGGGCACAATCTTCGGTAAAGTGGGGAGCTTTGAACGTGGTTATGAATTTGATGCATTAATAATTGATGATGGACATCTTAGCGCAAATGAGGATTTAGATTTGTATCAGCGGATACATCGATACATTTATACGGGGGATGATAGAAATATAATCAAACGTTTTTGTAAAGGGAAAGAGTTATAGAATTGCTTGCTTGTGACCGATGGGAAAATGTAACTAATTGTAGATTAAAATATTATGTAAGGGAGATAAACTTTTGCAGAAATGCTGTTATTCGATACTCATTTATATATAATAAAACCTTTTTGAGTTTGTAATCTACACTGACAACCGCATTGAACTTAATTTTGGTGGTCACCATTATTTAGGGGTATGCAGGACTGGGATTATCCAATAAGACAATCTTTCCTTGGGTTTTCTTGATGACACCATCCAATATCAATTCGTTTAAGATTCTCCTAAAATGGCGTTCTGTTGTTCCCAGACATTGAGATGCTTCTTTAATATCCAGCATTAATTCATTGCACCTTTGATTCACAGACTGTTCTATAAGATAGCGTACTACGCGGGTTTTGATTGAGTATAGCTTGGTACTGGAATTATCTTGAGAGGTTTGGTATAGTTTTTTTGCAAAGCGTCCACATACCATCTGAAGAAAAGCAACGTTTTGCATCAAAACCGTATAAAAAGCATCGTGAGAAATCGCAATTGCTTCCACTTTACAAATCGCGCATACATCGTGCAAAGCAGTGGATTCAGTTAAAAGTTCAATATCACCATTTAACTCTCCTGGATCCAAATAGCCTACCACTATAATTTTCCCGTCTTCTGATAGATGAGATACCCTGCATCTGCCGGACATGATAATGTAAAAATATTTAAGTTGCTCGCCTGTTGTACACAAATAATCACCCGATTCAAACCGATGCAGTTCAATTTGTGACCAGATTTTTTTTGGCAGAGCTTTCATCAATCTTTGTTGCGAGATGTATTTCTCAATTTTTTTTATATTATAATCTATTATCATAATTTACATGGGCGCAGTTTATTAAGTTGCGTAGTTCTCGGACATTTGTCATTTACGCTGTTGCTTTTTTTAGTATAGTTAATAGTGTTAGATTTGTAAAGTGTGCAATCGGGTCTATGTCTGTCGCACAACTGGGCTATTATCTGCTTCCAGAATAAAAGAGTGAAATAGTATATTCATTTGCTGTTGAAGTTGAAAGGCTGGCAAATTAACCATTAGCGGGCTATCGTTTAAAATGTGAGGGAGAGTTAAACCTGAAAAAAGCGAATTAGTGTGTAACTAGACTGGAAAAGGAAGTGATATGTGCTCTTGAATACTGGAGCATGGCATGATAGATTAGGCAAAACATGCGTGTGGGCGGCTTAAACGGTAATTTTAGTTTTCTATTTTTAATAAAAAAACAGGAGGAAAAAACAATGAAAAAGATTATTTGCCTGATGCTTGCTTTATTGATGGTTGTTGGGTTTGCTGGATGCCAATCCGGTTCCGGAACTCCTGGGGCCACACAAACCGACGTACCACAGAAGATTGCAGTAATTACAGGCACCGGCGGTTTGGGCGATCAGAGTCTAAATGACTATTGTTATGAAGGCGCCGCAAAGTTAAAAGATGAAGGCGTAAAGGTAGACGTGGTAGAACCCAAAGATGCCTCCGACATTGAAGAACTACAAAGGGCATATGCCGAAACCGGAGAATATGTGCTTATAGTTTGTATCGGTTTTGACAATTCGAATGCTTTAAAGATTGTTTCTGCTGAGTTCCCTGATCAAATGTTTGCCATTACTGACGATCAAGTCGATGCCCCCAATGTGGCAAGTCTTAATTTCAAGGGTGAGGAAACAGGGTTTTTACTCGGAGTTCTCTCTGGGCTGCTTGTTAAAGATGGAGACTTGCCTAACTCTCGCGGTAACAATATGGTAGGTTTTATTGCAGGTTTAGATTTCTATGTTCCCAATACTTTCGCGGCTGGTTTTGAGGCAGGAGCCCGCCTCGTGAACGCTGATGCCACCGCTTATAATGCGTATGTGGGGAGCTATAGTGATCCATCCACAGCTGCAGAACAAGCAACCAGCATGTATAATCAAGGAGTTGATATCATTTTTGCCTGCGCTGGAGGTTCGGGACTAGGAATATTTAATGCGGCGGAATCTTGTGATGAATATGCACTTGGCCTTGAGGGAAATCAAAACTCCTTAGCACCCGATTATATTATTGCAAGCGGTATTCGTAATTGGTCAAGTTTTGTATATGATACATGCAAACTTGCTTTAAAAGGTGAGTTGACAGGAGGCGTAATTGTTTACGGAATTGCAGAGGATGCTTTGTACAACGAATATGAAGGTAGCAATATTGATGTGAGCGACGAAATAGTATCTGAAGTTAAACGCTATTCCGATCTGGTTGCAGACGGCACTTTGGTAATTCCTGCAACCCTTGATGAAGTTGATTCATTTATTGAAACAAATGGATCAACGCATGGGATAGGCTATTAAACATAACTACTTTGCAGGATAAAGAAGCAGAAAAAAATGGATACGATGCTTGAAACAAAAAACATTAAAGTTTGCTTTGGAGATTTGGTGGCGAATGATCACGTAGATTTCGTATGCGAGAAAGGCTCGATTGTTTCCCTGCTTGGAGAAAATGGAGCCGGGAAAACGACTCTTATGAAAGTGGTCTACGGGTTATGTCAACCACAGGAAGGCCAAATTTTATTTGAGGGTGAAGAAGTTGCAATCAAGTCTCCTCAAGACGCTATCCGGCTTGGTATTCAGATGGTTCACCAGCATTTTATGCTGGTGAACCATCTAACGGTTGCGGATAATATAGTTATGGGGAATGAACCCCGAAAATTCGGCATTTACCGACGTAAAGAGGCTGAAAAAATAGCAAGAGATTTGTCTGAGCAATATGGGTTATATTTGGATCCAAAGCAGAAGGTTGGAAATCTTTCCGTAGGAGAGAAACAACGCACAGAGATTATCAAAGCATTATATCACAGCGCTAAATTATTGATTCTGGATGAACCAACGGCAGTTTTGACACCTCAGGAAATTAGAGATCTTTTTAAGGTTATCCAAAGACTAAAAGAAGAAGGAAAATCTGTTATTTTGATAACGCATAAGCTTCACGAAACCATGGCAATCGCTGATAAAGTTTTTGTGTTGCGAAATGGAGTTATGGCTGGATGCGTAGACAAGAAAGATACAAATACAAAAGAGCTCACAAAAATGATGGTAGGTCGTGAACTGAATCCATTTAAAAGGATATCGCAGCCAATTGGCGATGTCATGTTACAGGTGCATAATCTCACATATGTCAACCACAACGGTACAAAAATACTTGATAATCTATCCATTGATATTCATGCAGGTGAGATCTATGGTCTGGCTGGTATTGAAGGAAATGGGCAACAGGACTTAATTGAGGTGGTTTGCGGAATCATCAAGGGATGGACTGGAGAAGTAAAAATAGAAGGTCAAAGCATTTTTAGCAAAAATGTACAGGATATTATCAATATGAATATATCCTGTATACACTCGGATCGGCATGACAGAGGATTACTGCTTGACATGGACGCAAAAAGCAATGTTTTACTAGGGTATCAGAAGTTCCAGGCTTTTCGTACAAAGTTTGGCCTCTTAAATTGGGGAAAAATCGCAAATATGGCGAAAAACGTGTTTGAGAAATTAAATGTAAAGCCGAACAACGTCGATAATGCTACACGAGGCTTTTCAGGAGGGAATCAACAAAAAATTCTTATAGGCCGAGAACTGGAAAGACAACCCAAACTTGCACTTGTTGCTCATCCCACGCGCGGCATAGATATAGGTGCTTGTGAAACTATACATCAGAGTATTCTTGAACTTCGGGGAAATGGATCGGCAATTTTGCTAATAACAGCGGATTTTGATGAGCTGTTTAAGCTTTCAGATCGTATTGGTGTGCTTTATGAAGGCCGTCTTATGACTGAGGGGAAAGCTGAAGACTACACACCTAATGAACTCGGGTATTACATGGGAGGTGGTGACGGCTGTGCTAAAGAAAAATAAAACGCTAACTATTACGATCCTGTCGTTACTTTTTGCGTTTGCAATAGGTACGATCGTAATCTATGTATGTGGTTACGATATAGGACTAGCATATTCGGCCTTAATCAAGGGTTCGTTTGGGACGTTAAATTCCTTGGTTAAGACTTTTGAAAAAAGCGTTCCGCTTATTTTTTGTGGTTTGGCTGCCAGCATAGCAATTAGGAGCGGGATGTTCAACATTGGCGGCGATGGTCAGTTTATTTTTGGCGCTCTAGGCTATACATTGGCAGCGCTATTTCTTGATTTTTTGCCCGGGATTAGCCATGTCTTAGTCAGCTGTATTGCGGGCGTATTATTTGGTGCAGTATGGGCATTTATTCCTGCAATAATGAAAGTTAAGGTAGATGCTAACGAAGTAGTAACGACTGTAATGATGAACTATATTGCTATGTTGTTGGTTACTTATTTAGTTTCAGGTCCCCTCATGGGTGAAGGTTCAGTACCTGAAACTAAAAACTTTATTGAATCAGCGGTTATCCCTGAGATTTTCCAAGGCAAAGCCCTTACATGGGGATTTGTATGCGCAATCATACCGTGCATGCTATATAATATTTTCATGAAACGTACTGCATTTGGATATTCAATAATGGCTTCAGGAATGAATAAACGAGCTGCACAAGCCGGTGGAATACGTCCCAAAACGATACGCATAGGTGCGATGATGATCTCCGGTGCTATCGCAGGGCTGGGCGGCGCTATTATGGTTGGCTCTTCCTTCGGGCGGCTGACAGCATCTGTTTCAAATGGATATGGTTTCGAAGGAATCGCAATTGCGGTCTTAGGTCAGCATTCATCCTTTGGGATAGTACTCTCGTCATTATTGTTTGCTGCGCTGCATACTGGAAGTCTGTATATGGAGATGTTTGAGGGTGTACCAACAGAGATCGTCTCCCTTTTGCAAGGCATAGTAATTGTTATAGTTGCTTCACCATTGATTTTTGATTTTGTATTCCAGGGAAGGAGACGAAAAAGATGGTAGACGGGGTCTTTTCAACGGTTATGAGTATATTAGCGGCGAGTTTACGAATGGCTATTCCGATAAGCTTCGCTTCGATTGGCGGTGCTTATTCTGAAAAATCAGGTATTATTGCTCTTGGTTTGGAGGGATTTATGGCAATCGGAGCTTTTTCAGCTGTAATCGGAGCTTATTTGTTGCAAAGTGCTATAATGGGATTACTCTTCTCTATTATTGCTGGTGGTCTTTTTTCCAGCATTTATGCATTTTTAAGTATTCGCTATAAGGCTAATCAGACTGTTTGCGGTTTAGGTTTAAACATTATTGCGCAAGCGATAATATCAGTTTTAATGGTCGTTATATTTGAGAGTAAAGGTAAATCATCTTTTGTTCCTTCCCTGCAACCGATTGAGCTCCCGTTAATCTCAAAAATACCAGGTTTAAACCAGATGTTCTCGGGACACACAATTATATTTTATTTGCTGATAATAATAGCAATTTTGTCGTGGATTCTTTTTTACAAGACGCCATGGGGATTAAGAATGAGATCAACCGGAACAAATCCAGAGGTGATTATCGCACTTGGGTTAAGCTCGAAAAGAATACAGTATGTCTCGCAGTTTATTTGTGGAGCGTTATGTGGCCTTGGCGGTGCATATCTGTCAATTGGACAGCTGAATTTTTATAGTTTGGATATGGTTGCAGGGCGAGGATTTATTGCAATCGCAGTATTTTTGTTTGCAAACTGGAATCCGATCTTATGTATTCCGGTATCATTGCTGTTTGGCTGCATGATGGCCATTCAGATGAGGTTGCAGACTTATGGTATGCCGTCTCAGCTAATACAAATGTTACCGTACATTTGCACTTTGCTTGTGCTTTTCAATACCAGACGAAGAGTAAAAAATTGTGGCTAAATTGCATATGCAAAATTACTGCGGACTTATTTAAGAAAAATTGCTTCCTTATGAACTGGACAAATCAAAATATTCGCTGGAGGTTCGGCAATGTTCAGTTTGTTTTTGGTGATTGCTTCCATATGCGTTTTAGCAATAAGGCCTTGAAGCGATTCCTTTCGGAGCATATTTTACGCATATCAGCATTGCTGGGTTAGGTGATGTTTGCGTTTTGTTGATATGTACAGCTTGTTGGACATTTGTCATTTACAGTATCAGCATTATAGATATACTTAAAATATCACATGTAAGAAGGGGCGATCCAAATGCAATCAATAATCGACGATATCTCCCTGGCTCAACAGGGAGCAGAAAAAATGCCTTGGTTTCAAAGAAAGATGCCTATCATCACGCAGCTTAACACTGAATTTAAAGCGCAAAAATCCTTTAATGGGTTGGTGATTGCGGCATGTTTTCACCTGGAACCGAAAACTGCTTATTGGATCGAAGGCTTTTTAGCTGGAGGTGCAGAACACATTTATCTTGTCGGCAACCTTGGCACCACCAAGTCAGAAACAGCCGCTTGGCTGGCAACACAGGACAGGGTTACTGTGTTAGGCAAGAAAGACGATACTTATGAAGACCACTTGAGATATTTGTCCTTAGTTATGGAAAACAGGATTGATTTGTTTCTGGATAATGGAGCCAGTCTTATTTTGGCTCACCACAGATTACAGCCTGGATGGAAACCACTCGGCGCTAATGAAGAAACCCGTTCGGGACGAATTTTGATAGAGCGGGAAGGGTTTGAGCCCGACTACCCTGTTATTATAATTGATGATTCGCCAGTGAAATGGATGATGGAGAATGCGCTCGGCGTTGGACAAAGTGTAGTGGATGGCTTTATGCGTGCGACCAGTCTTTTGGTGGGAGGCAAAAACATTTTGGTAATTGGATATGGGCATTGTGGTACCGGTGTAGCTGAAAAGTTTCGGGGTTTGGGTGCCAATACCATGGTCTATGATATTGAGCCGGTGTTGTTGCTTAAGGCAAAATTGGACGGAAACCGTGTTGACGAGTTGGATGCATTGTTGCCGCAAGCCGATATGGTAGTGACTGTTACCGGACAATTTAATGTAATAACAGCGGCGCATATACCTCTCTTTAAGCCGGGCGCCATCCTTTGTAACGCGGGTCACTATTGTTTTGAAATTGATAGAAAGGGTATCATTAATTGCGCAAAATCTACCCGATGGATCAGAAACGGCATTGAGGAAATTGATTTCGGAGATAAATTTGTATTTTTACTGCAAAATGCAAATCCTCTTAACCTCTCAGCAGCAGACGGAAATCCCATCGAAATTATGGATCTGGGTCTGGGTCTGCAGGCCAGCTGTGCAAGGTATATTGCCAGTGGCGCAAACAATCTGGTCAACGGTCTACAGGTCGTTCCTGGCTTTATCAACGATGAAATAAGCCGTGCTTCTTTGAACGTGTAGGTCGGGGGAAATTGTGTGTCTATGCAAACTACTATATAAGTGCTAAAGACAAACGCTTTCGCATACAGGTTGTGACACCACAAAACAAATATAGCTGTTGCGGTTAAGTATTTAAGCAACGCAATTAATATAATATGTTGAGGTGAGCTCTATGGAAAGACTGGATGCACTAAAAGCCGAACTATTTTCGGGGTTCCACCATAAAAAAGCATGGTGGGGTGAAGAATTGACAATCTTTGACCGAGACGGTCTGGAAGCTCTTCCGCTTATTATTCGTAAAGCGGTTGCTTTTGAAAAAGTATGCACACAAATGCCTATCGAAATTAAGAATCGGGAACTGATTGTTGGCATAGCAACAATGTCATCGGTGGCTTTTGGGGCGACATTTCCGAAATACGAAACAGATGACGAGGCCGCTTATTTTGCGAAAATGTGTCTGTCAAGAAAATCTGTATGGGGACATCATCTCCCCTATTATCCCATTGTGCTCAATAAAGGCTATAATATGCTGATGACCGAAATAGATGAAGGTTTGGCAGAAGCAAACAGGGAGAAAGAAGAACGGGACTTTTTGAAAGCTGCCCGCTATACCTTGTGTGTAGCGGCAAATGTCTCCCGACGGTATGAATTGTTAGCAGAAGAGTTGGCCGCCAAAGAGTGTGACGTTGCGCGCAAGGTTGAACTTTACGAGCTGGCACGTATTTGCCGCAAGGTTCCTATGCAACCAGCAGAAACCTTCCATGAGGCGCTTCAGTCTATATGGTTTGTGCATCTCATTTTACACAGCACGCTGTCAAATACTCCTCTTGGTCGTATTGACCAGTATTTGCAGCCCTTTTATGAGCGCGATATTGCTAACGGAACGTTGACAGAGAACAGGGCACGGGAATTAATCGGCTGTTTTCTGATCAAGTTTAATGAGCGAACTCAGTTTAACAGAGAGCATATGGATAATCATCTTACGGGCTTTGATCGTTCGCAGGGAGCTGATGCCAATGGCAGCGGAGCCTTTTTCACGCTGGACAATGATCAGGAATATAATTTTGGTCAGTCTGCAAACCATTGGCTGCAAAGTATTACACTCAGCGGGGTTGACGAAAACGGGACGGATAAAACCAATGACCTGAGCTACATATTCATCGAAATGTCCAACCAATTGGACCTTGCATCGCCTATGATTAATGCACGTATTCACAAAAACTCTCCGCAGAAGTTTTTGGATTTTATCGGCGATGCGCTTTGCGATGGTGGTGCACAGCCTGTCATTTTAAATGATGATGTTATCATCAAAGGGCTTATAGAGCATTCGCACATTACACCCTGTGATGCGTATGACTATGCAACAGACGGTTGCTGGGAAATTCTGATCCCAGGAAGAACAGAATTTACTCTTGGCTCGGTACAGTTGTTGCATTGCATAGAATCACTTATAAACGGTGGTGCTACATTAATGGGCAACCTTAAAATCGGTAAAGAATATAAGGATTTAGATCGTACGTTTGATACGTTTGAAGAGTTTTACGCAGCATTTATTGAACAGGTAAAATCAGCAATGGATGAATTGGTCAGGCAAAAAACTCGCTACTACAATCAAGTACATAAAATAGCACCTGAGCCGTTTTTATCATGCTTTGTGGGTGATTGCATAGAAAAGGCTCGGGATATGACTAACAGAGGTGCCAGATATCGGATATATGCCTTGTTAGCTGTTGGTATGTCTCACGCAGTAGACTCGCTTTGCGCATTGAAAACGCTTGTATATGACACCAAAATGACTACGCTGAGCGAAATGGTCAAAGGGGTTTCACATAATTGGGAGGGGTACGAATCCCTCCGGTTGATGGCACTAAACAGGGCACCAAAATACGGGAACCAACACCCAGAGAGCGATGCCATGCTCAAACGCGTAGTTGCTGATTATTGTTCTCATGTCGAGTTTCTAAATGAGTCTTATGACTGGATTACTTTATCTCCAGGTATTGCCACCTTTGAAAATTATCCTACTTATGGTTATGGTACAGGGGCCAGTTTTGACGGCAGGCTTGCGCGGGAAGCCTTGTCGAGTAACTACTCTCCTTCAGTTGGACAGGACAAAGAGGGCCCGACTGCAGTGTTACTCTCATCTACTCAACCAGATCTTTCGCGCGTAAGTGTTGGGTGCCCTATTGATATGCGTATTAGTTTTAGCAAGGAGAAAAGAGCAGATAACGCAAAACTATTAAGCGCGCTGGCAAAGACGTTTGTTCAGATAGGCGGCAATATACTTACCTTAAGCAAAGTGGATACAGAGACTTTAAAAAAGGCTCAGAAGGATCCGGACAAATATCAATCGCTCAGGGTTCGTTTAGGCGGACTTACTGCATATTTTGTTCAGTTGTCAAAGCCCCAGCAAGATGAGTATATGCGGCGCGTGGAACACCGGTTGTAATTTGGACATCCCTATTACCGTATAACCTGTCTTATATACACTGGAGGTGGCAATTTGAAAGACGGCATTATATTTGACATTGAAAGATTCTCTGTTCATGATGGACCAGGCATACGCACAGTGGTATATCTGAAGGGTTGTCCTTTGAAATGCCCGTGGTGCGCAAAT
The DNA here is from genome assembly GCA_964404395.1 of uncultured Oscillospiraceae bacterium. GTDB lineage: Bacteria > Bacillota > Clostridia > Acetivibrionales > DTU013 > JAAYBT01. The sequence goes on from CAYOKA010000016.1 coordinate 12,432, forward strand.
CCCGAATCACAACTTATTTCGCCGCAGATAGGCTATGTAAAGGGCAAATGCATAGGATGTATGAGTTGTGTACAGGTATGTCCCAACGCTCAGACATTTATCAAAACGCACTATCCGGACTGGAGTGGCTGTTCTTCATGTATGCAGTGTGTACAGGTTTGTTTAGCTGGTGCACGGGTGTGTTACGGGCGAAGGATGAACGTAGAGGAAGTGGTGGCGGAGATTTGTAAAGACTTGACTTTTTATAAGAATTTCGGCGGAGGCGTGACACTTAGTGGTGGTGAATCTTGCCTACAGGCGGATTTTGCTGCGGCTATTCTCGCTCAATGCAAAGAGAATGGAATTAATACAGCACTTGATACATGTGGATATATACCATGGAACACAATGGAAAAAGTACTTCGTCATGTAGATTATCTGCTTTATGATATCAAGCATATGGATACGGTTGAGCACAAAAAATTCATTGGGGTTGGTAATGAATTGATTATTGAGAACGCACAGCGGGCTTGTACTGTCGTAAATGACATGATTATCCGTGTCCCTGTAATCCCCGGGTTCAATGAATCAGAAGAACATATGTGCCGTCTGGAGGAATTCGTTCGTACTAAGCTTAGTTCCGTTAAGAGCATTGAGTTATTGCCCTATCATTCTGCCGGGGAATCGAAGTGCGCATATATTGGTAGGAAATATGAATATGCAGATGGCGGTAAAAACAAACTTAGTGTGGAGTATGTGGAACGATTAAAAAAATTGATGGAAAAGAACGGACTTCACGTTTGCATCGGTGGATAATGACGGTAGTGCAGATTCTTAGGCCTGTTGACAAAAACTCTGGAATGTCCTCATTATGAATTAATCAATATAATAGAGGGTGCTACATAAACGGCTGATCAAACATGCGCAATCTGCTCAAAACAATCACTTTAACAATATTTGCATATTTGCGGAATATTTGAAGATCCCAACGGAAGCAATTGAACGTTTTTTTAAACAGGTCATTGTCCTTTTAAATATGTAGATAACTCTGTTCGTTAATTGACAAACCACCATGTCCAACCACGTTCGCCCCTAACGGGTACATTATCCGGCACTTAGATCGATCAGCAACTTGGTCAATTACAAGGAAGCGTGCGCATCAGGCATGCACGCGTTTACAGCCCAATCCGGCAGCACATTTAAGTATGCATCCATCATGATTTCAATAGATGTATACCTCAGCAGTTGCTCACAATATTTGTCAGCATTTCTACTTCTCAATGTAATCCTAAAATATAAAAAATATAGATAGACTTTCACATGGCTGGTGATTTGTGGCACAAGTATTTGAACCTATGATCTATTGTACTGTTCGACTGATTATCATTGATAGCCCAACTTGAATCGGGCTATCAATGTGATACTATTATGGTACTAAAAAGGAAATGAGTAAGAAGCAATCAGATCAGAAACTAAAAATGAGTTGAGAAATAATCTGGGTTTTTCAGAAGCGCCGGAGGAAGGTTGATGTTTAATTGCAAATGGGCTGTTAATTGTAACAAACGCAGTTAATATTATCTTAAACGGTTGACAGCCACTTCAATTATCTTTTATAATGTATTGGTTTATAAAAATGGAGAAGTACCCAAGTGCGGCTGAAGGGGCTCCCCTGCTAAGGGAGTAGATCGGGGTAACCGGTGCGAGGGTTCAAATCCCTCCTTCTCCGCCATAATGAACGGGGGTAGGAAATCTGAACACAAGAATTGGAATCGTTCAGATAGGCTACCTCTTTTAATGCCAGGAAACGCCTATATAAAGGCGTTTCCTGCACATATTTATTGCCTTGTTTTCAGGTCAAATTCCAGAATTGAAAAATCGAAAAACATAAAAACCGATGCGTAAAAATGTGAAAAGCCAACTTATGAACCTCAAACTCCAGTTTTTATTTCCTGCATAGCCTTATTCCAGTAGGTTTCCTCTATCTTATCCGGAATCTTGTTGTTCATGGCAGGATGTGGACGCCTGGTATTGTAAAATATAATGTATTGATCAACCCCTTTTCTTAACTCCCGCTCAGAAGTATAACCGCCTCTGTACAATTCTTCCTGCTTCATGGATGAAAAGAAGGATTCTGACACTGCATTATCATGAGGCTGTCCAAAGTTTGATAGTGATTGTTGGACATTATGTTCCTGAAGCAGCTTTCTAAAAGTGTTAGAAACATAAGGTGCACCGCGGTCACTATGAAATATGAGGGAATTTGATGGCTGTCTTTCTTTAATAGCTTTTCGAAATGTTATTGTTACTAACTGGGTACTATTCCCTTTAGAAACATGTTGAGCGATGATCTTCCGCGAGAACAAATCAAGTATGATGCATATAAAGTAATATTTATTCTTCATCTTAAAACAAGTAATATCGCTAACCCAAACCTTGTTTGGTTTTGATTCATTGAACTTGCGGTTGAGAATGTTCCCTTTTGTTTTTCTCCCGAGCTTAGTCTGGATATTATAGTTGCGCTTAGCTGATGTTCGGATGCTGCATAAGCCCATTTCACGCATCAGCTCAGTCACCATCTTTTCGCTGGCTTGATAGCCTTGTCCTGTTAAGGTTGTCCTTATTATCCCAGCGCCAAACATCTGGTTGTATTCGTCGAACGCTTCTCTGACAGCAACACGTAAGTCTTCCCAACGTTTTTCATAGGATGAGTTATCCTTTTTATTGCGAAAGATATGATTGTAGAAAGTGCCACGAGAGACCTCAAGAGCATCGCATAGTACGCGGACGCTATATTTTCCATGAAGTGCTTCCAGCTCATCCAGCTTTTCATTGAGTACTGAGCCAACGGTACAATTGACAGTTTTTAAAATCTGTATAATATCTTCCTGCCGTTTTACTTTTCTGCTCAGTGCGTTATAGTCGGTAAGAGTAACGCGGTTAACGAAATCACCCTCAGTGATCTTATTATATGCATTGATCCATGAGTAAAGGGTGCTTTGAAAGACGCTGGCTTCGGCGCAAAGGGATGCAACGGGCATCCCATTTTGATATTGTTCCACAAGTTGTTGTTTTTTTGTTTCGCTTAATCGTTTATGCATATTATGCTCCTTCTGTTTTGTTGATTGTATATGGTATAATTGAATTATAATGACAGCATAAAAAATACACAGCAATTAGGAGTATGTCCTTTATGGTGTGGGATGTTATAATATAATTAGCTTGTTGCTTTAGATTATATTAAATCGAAGTTAATTATTGTGTCGGTTGGTATAGAAATAATGGGAAGCACAAGGCAGCTGGTTTTGGCTATAATCTTAAATCAGTATGATGTTGTACATATTAACGAAATTCAGAAAAAAACATATGTATCGACAACGTACATGCTAACAAGCCACTTAATTGAATACAGCGAAGGCCGGGATGCTAAGAAGCATATATCAACTCATAAAAGTCTGCTTGTTCAAAAAAAAGAGGGATGGCAGCACAAGATCTATGGGGTTACTGATGGGTTTTATGAACTTTTTTCACACTATCATGCTTTATAAAACATACAAAAACACTAAAAGGTGTATGTCTTAGTGAGTATTTAAGCCACTAGTGACATATCAAGATATGGAATGAGGGGTTGTTAAATGTTGTTTAGAAAAAGAATCAGAAGCCGTCTCATGGCACCAAAAGCTGTGGACAGTATTATTATTAGCAACGAACCCACAGAGGCAAATAATCTGGCAAGACAGATGCATTTGTTATCTTCAGGTCTTAAAAGCATCAGGTGGAGAAGGAACGTTTTTCTTGTAGTTAACCATAGCAAACGGATTCACAAGAGAATTAACCAGATACGAGAGAAGCTCAAGAGTATTCCTTCCAACATTATAACATTTATTCCTTCTGCACGATGTCTGTTTGATAATTTTCAGGTGATTTATCGTGAGATAATTGGTTTGAATGCTTCCACTTCCGGATATATGTATTTACCTGTATTAAAGTCAACAGCTTGTAAGGGGTTACCAAGAGCTTATGTTATTGCTAAAAAAATGATTGACCTGTGCGAAGGTCATCTGGATGAGGAAAACATAGCATCAATGATTCGCTACTATCAGGAAGTTAATCCGCTTACCGGTAGAGAGCTGCAAGTATTGCCTGAGATGATAGTCTTATCTCTTTTGGAGCATATAATAGATGTAACAAAGGATGTCACAAGGGTTATTAAGACTAAGACACAGGCTGATAGTTTTGTAAAAAACAATATCCTGGTAAAGCAAAACTATATTGATATATCACCGCTTTTGGTGGAAAACGATGAATACAAGCATAACATATGCTATCACAGCCATATTGTTTATCTGTTGAAAAATATGACCGTTGCTCAAGAACAAATTCAGCAATATATATCATTTCATTTTGGGGAGGATAGCTTAAGCCAGGTTGACATCTATATGGAAGAGGTTAAGCGGGGCGCTTTGCTTGAGTCGTCAATACGTAATCCCATAATAAGCCTTAGAAAAATAAATGAAATTAATAATGATGAGCTATTTGAGAGAATTTCACTCGTAGAGGAAGTATTGAACAAAGATCCTGATGATGTCTATGGTAAAATGGATGGTGAGAGTAGAGCGTTCTATCGATCCGTAATAGAAAAGCTATCAAAAAAACATAATATTTGTGAGACAGATATAGCAAACAACGCCCAAAAGCTTGCAACTGAGGGGCATGAGGAGTTAAACCACGCTCATCATGTTGGAACCTATATTGTGGGCAAAGGGAAAAAACTCTTAAAAAAAAGACTGTTATCGAACAAATCCCAACCTGTTACAGATCGGAAAATAAACCTTAAGGGCATCTCCTACTTTCTTGTTGGAACGGTTATAGTATTAGCTATTTACTACCTATTAATTCTGGCAATAAAAGGGTCCGGCTATGGAAACATGACAGGATACATTGCAGCTTTTTTAGTAGCTGGCACACCTATGTTTGTGGGCATATCATTAAAAATCACAAACACCATTATGACAAGAAGCATACCCTCCAATGTTTTACCTGCAATGGACTATACAAATGGCATTCCACAGGATGCCAGAACCTTTGTTGTGATGCCTGTAATTGTTTCTTCAAAGGAGCAGGGGCTGGAATATCTTAGCCGCCTGCACAAGCACTATATGGCCAACAAACAGGATAATTTACACTTTGCTCTATTGGTGGACCTTATAGACTCAAGCGAAAAGGATGCCCCTGATGATGAAATAATATATCAAGCTATTATGTCCCAGGTCAATGACCTAAACAGGGCACACCCTTTGCCCTATCGCAAGTTCTCTCTTTTCATAAGAGAGCGGAGGTGGAATCCCTCAGAAGGCTGTTTTATGTGCTGGGAGAGAAAAAGGGGTAAACTGGAAGAGTTTAACCGGCTGCTCAACGGGAAGGATGTTAACAGAACAAGCTTTTCTAAGATTGTTTGTGATAAAGAGATACTAGAAGAATTTAAGTATGTAATTACCTTGGATGCTGACTCAGATCTGGTATACGATAACGCTTGTAAGCTGGTGGGAACAATTGATCATCCATTAAACAGAGCTTGCATCGATCCAGTAAAGAAGACGGTTAAGGAGGGCTATGCAATAATTCAGCCAAAGGTAGCAAATCATATGCTCGGCAAAAACAACAGCCTGTTTCAAAGAATATACTCCGGCAGAACAGGAATAGCCAGCTATTCTCAGATAACATCTGATATTTATCAGGATATATTTGGTGAGGGGATATTCATTGGTAAGGGCATTTATAATGTGAAGGTATTTCATAGCATACTTCATGATCTAATCCCCGAAAACAGAGTGCTAAGCCACGACTTGCTGGAAAGCTGTTATGTAAAGACTGCCTTTTCCAGTAACGCTAATATTATCGAGAGCTTCCCAAGTACTTATATTTCTTATGCAAAAAGAGAGAACCGTTGGATAAGGGGAGACTGGCAGCTAATCCCTTGGCTCTTTAAGAGGAATTTGAGCGCTCTTTCCAAATGGAAGATACTAGATGATATAAGATCCAGTTTGGTGCCAATAAGCAAGCTACTTATCATAATTATTAATTTATTCACTTTTCCGGATATATATTGGCTCTGGATATGTATAATTACCATACCCTTGGTATTGGATTTGTTATTAATATTTCTTAATGTTTTGTTTTATAAGGTGCGAAGGCGGGGATATGTTCTACTTTACAGAGCATTATTAAAAGAGATTTCCCTTATTATCTCAAGATTTTTCTTTGATGTAGTATTTATTCCATATGGAGCTTATAATTCAATGGCTGCTATAATACGCACCCTTTACCGCCTCATTATCAGCAAAAAGAATCTGCTTATGTGGAGCAGTGCAGGGAATGTAGAAAAAGCCGATGTTAATACGCTAAAGCATTACTTTGTCTATATGTGCCATACAATAATCCCGTCCATTATTGTTCTGATTTCCATAACAATAACAAACATTCCCATACCGGGAATGATACTACATGGAGGTTTGGCTCTGGCATGGGGGCTATCCTATTATATTGCATATAGAATGAGTCTTTTTGACGAAAAAAGCCTTTCGGATAAATATCAGGACAGGGAGAATATACTTAGCGATACAACACGAAGAATATGGAGGTTCTCCAGAGATTTTACGACCCCCGAAAATAATTGGCTTTGCCCGGATAATTATCAGTTGGGAAGCAAGGAGAAGACTGCATATAGGACATCTCCAACTAATATCGGTCTTCAATTTCTTACTATACTATCTGCTAGGGATTTTGGTTATGAGACGATAGGTTCTACTCTGAATTATATTGAAAATCTCTTATACACGATTTCGGTGCTGCCTAAGTGGAGAGGGCATCTTTTCAACTGGTATAATACACAAACACTTGATCTGCTAAATCCTCACTACATATCAACAGTAGATAGCGGAAACTTTTTCGCACATCTTATTGCCGTAAAAAATGGCTTGCTTGAGCTTAAGAATAGGCCTATCCTATCAAAAAGGCTTGTAGATGAACTGGCGAATTTACTAAAGGCTACAAATGTTAAGATAGAGTTTAAAAACGATTACCGGAAAATAAGTGATTTCATAAATGATATTCTTGATATAAGTCATACCTTATCAAAAAGGGATGATTTAAATGATTCCCGGGATCTTGAGGATTTTACCAGACTTGCAGGGCTAATCGCAGCAGAAGTAGAGGAACTGGCTATTGGCAAATATGCATTTGATGAGGGTATTACCTTATCTGATTTAGCCCTGAACAATAATGCTTCTGCAAAAAAGCTTATTGACAGCATAGTACATCTTAGCGAAACCATGAAGGAAATGATAAGCAGGGCGAACTTCCGAGAGCTTTTCAATGAAAAAAGGAAGTTGTTCTATGTTGGATTTAATGCAACAAGCCAAAGCTACGATAATAGCTGCTATGATCTTATGGCATCTGAAGCAATGCTTGTCAGCTTGTTGGCCATAGCTAAGGGAGATGTTTCTGTTAAGCATTGGAAAAGGCTTGGGCGCCCCATTACAATTATTAATGGATACCCTGCTCATGTATCCTGGAGCGGAACCATGTTCGAATACCTAATGCCTCAGCTAGTTGTCAGGGAATTTGACGGAAGCGTATTTGAAGACTCCTCGAGGGCTGCCGTAATTCAGCAGATAAAGTATGCAAATAACCATAACATTCCCTGGGGTATTTCGGAATCGCAATACTATCGTTTTGATACAAATCATAACTATCAGTACAGAGCCTTCGGCGTACCGAAGATAAGGCTTCAACCAGTATACAATGACATGCAGGTAATCACGCCATATGCATCCATCCTCGCATTGGAGTATAACCCACCTAAGGTTTTGGACAACCTTAAGAAAATCATGGATATGGGGGCCTATGGTAAATACGGTTTCTATGAGGCAATTGATTTCAGTGTTCCGGATCCTGTAACCTTAACAAAATATTGCATTGTGAAATCCTTTATGGCGCATCATCAGGGAATGAGTATGGTTGCAATCAACAACTATCTTAATAATGGAATCATGCGTCAGCGCTTTCATTCTGAGCCAATAATTAAGGCCATTGAAACACTTTTGGAGGAAAAGAATTATGAGTATTTCATCTCTTCCTCTAAGAGAGGGTATCATATTAACCTTAAGGAAAGAGAATCTCCTGCTGATGAAAACGTTCACACCAGGCATGTTAAGGCGATAAATCTGTCTGTGCCTGCCGTCCTGTATTTATCTAACGGAAGCTATTCATTGCTAACAACCTCAGACGGTGATGGGTTTTCCTCCTTCAAGGATAAAATACTTTATCGCTGGAGGCCTGATATTTATGCTGATACAGGTCAATATATCTATATTAGGGATATTGACACAGGAAGGTATTGGAGCGTCTCCCATAAGCCTACGAGGCAAAAGGCAGATGATTATGAGGTCATATTCCATCCCAGCAAGGCAGAGTACCTTAGAAGAGATGGGGATATTAGTACATCCACGGTTGTTACCATTTCACCGGATCTAAATCTCGAATTAAGAGTAATAAGTATTAAAAATCTGGCGCGAGAAAGAAGGAATATCGAAATTACCAGCTATATGGAAGTGGTTGCAGACAGCTATAGATCCGAATCAGGCCATCCTGCATTTAACAAGCTCTTTATAGAGAATGAGTTTATCGATAAACATAGCGCCTTAATAACCAGGAGGCGCAGCGGCGATACTACGGAAGGCCCATATGTCATGCATAAGCTAAGCACAGAGCATACATTAAGCAAAAGCATAGAATACGAATGCAGCAGATTAATCTTTATAGGCAGGAATAACACCCTAAGAAACCCCTGCGTGATGAGCGAGGGGATGCCGCTTTCCAACAATACCGACTTTTCGGGAGACCCCATTTCGAGCTTGAGGGCCTGTATATCTATAGAACCGGGTGAGGAGGCCACTATCACCTATATTACCGGTATGTTTGAAAGCAAAGAGGAGCTCTTGAGAGTAAGTAATGAATTTTCATCCTATCACACGATTGAGAACACGATTGAGACATTCAACCAACAGACTAAGATAGAGCTTAAATATCTGAATATGACAGGCAATATGCTTAGGGCTTTCCAAAATATAATAAGCCAAATCTATTATCCGACCATGTACTATAGAGGGCCCGTTGAAAGAGTTAGACGAAACTGGAAGGATAAAAGTACCCTATGGAAATTTGGCATATCGGGAGATGAACCGATTATGCTTCTTATGGTAAGTTCTGTGGATGAAATGAAATTAGTAAAGGATGTATTAAGGCTATACGAATACATGGGAATAAATATGGTAAAGGCAGATTTGGTAATATTGGCGGAGGGGAAATATGGGTATATCAACGAGCTTACTGATATGCTAAATACTATGACCAGCTCTCTTAGGATATATGACAGCGCCAGAGAAAGCTCAGGAATTTACATAATTCATTCATACCAGCTAAATCCAGCTGAGATGGATCTTATTCAAACAGTTGCCAGTGTTGTATTTACTAGCAAGACGGGAATATATTTCAGAAATATCAGCAGTGCCTATTAGTCGGAGATGATTGAACGAAACTATGTTGGGAGGGATAGGCTTTGACTACCGATAATAGTAAGAAGGAATTTGACAATGGATTTGGAGGCTTCGTTGAGGATGGCAGGGAATACGAGATAATTATGGATGAGGAGATCAGGCCGCCTGCTCCCTGGATTAATGTGATATCCAACAGGCTTTTTGGCTTTTCCGTATCAGAAACTGGAGCAGGCTCAACATGGGCCTATAATAGCAGGGAGAATAAAATTACTCCCTGGTCTAATGATCCTGTATGTGATCAGGCCTCAGAGGCTATATATATTGTCAACAAAGAGACAGATAGGATTATAACACCAACATCTCTTGGCAGAAAAGATAGAGGAGGCTATCGTGTACGACATGGCTTTGGATATTCAAAATTTTATCATAAAGAGGACGGTTTGAGTCAACAGCTAACAGTATTCACACCGGTTGCTGAGCCCATGAAGATTTGGAAACTATTGCTTAAGAACAATTCAGACAGGGAGCTTTCATTGTCAATAGTATATTATCTTGAATGGGTGTTGGGCGCTGACAGAAACCATACCAATTCATATATAGTGAGCTCATTTAATAATGACCTTGAATATCTTTCGGCTAAAAATGTGTATAGTTATGATTATCGTAAATATCAGGCCTTCATGTTTTCGAGCGAAATAATTACGGGATATACCGGAAACAGACATGAGGTATTAGGCTCAGGAGGCAGCGTTAAATATCCTCTGGGACTTACTGAGAAGCTGTCCTGCACTACCGGTTCAGGCCTTGACTCATGTGGTGCAATTCAGACCTTGGTTACATTAAAGCCGGGTGAGCATAAGGAAATCAGCTTTTGTCTTGGATATAGCGACAGCGAGGATGAGATGTATTTTCTTTGTAATAAGTACAAGAGCATAGAGCTTCTATCACAGGAATATGGAAAGGTCTTGAAATATTGGGAGAGGACTTTGGGGGAAGTTGAGATCCGAACCAGGGACAGAGCTATGGACATATTAGTTAATGGGTGGCTTCTTTATCAAACCATATCTTGCAGGATATTTGCCAGAGCAGCATTTTATCAATGTGGAGGAGCGTATGGCTTCAGAGACCAACTACAGGATGGGCTATCCTTGCTTCATTGCTACCCCGACATGCTTAAGGAACTCATTTTGAACGCTTCCCAAAGGCAATTCTTAGAGGGCGATGTACAACACTGGTGGCATCCACCTACGGGAGTAGGCGTCAGGACAAAAATCACAGATGATTTGCTATGGTTGCCGTATGTTACAGCAGAGTATATAGCTGGCACAGGCGATTATAACATACTTGCAGAAAAAACTCCTTACATAGAGGGGCCAATGCTTGAAGCGGATCAGTACGATATGATGTTTGTCCCTGAGGTATCTGAGACTATAGATAGTGTATATGAGCATTGCAAAAAAGCAATTCAGCATGTTGGTTTTGGAGAACATGGTTTACCCTTAATGGGGGGAGGTGACTGGAATGACGGTATGGACAAGGTAGGAATAGAGGGAACCGGAGAAAGTGTTTGGCTTGGATGGTTCTTCTATACAGTGCTGGATAACTTTATTCCCCTTTGTAAGCATGTAGATGACCTGGACTTTGCTGCTAAGCTTGATAACATGAAGAACAATCTAAAGGAAAGCATCAATAGAGAGGCCTGGGATGGTGAGTGGTATCTAAGGGCATTCTACGATGATGGAACCAAAATTGGCTCTAAGGATAATGATGAGTGCAGAATCGATTCAATTAGCCAGTCTTGGAGTATTATATCAAGAGCCGCGCCAAAGGAAAGGGCTGTAAAGGCCTTTGCTTCTGCATGGGAGCATCTGGTTATCGAGCAGGATGCAGTATCGCTACTCCTTACACCCCCATTTAATAAAACTGATAAAGATCCCGGGTACATAAAAAAATACTACCCTGGCATCAGAGAAAATGGCGGACAATATACTCATGGAGCCATATGGCTATCTATCGCTGCTACATTACTAAGGGATGACAGGAAGGCTTATAAATTGTTTTCTATGCTTAATCCCATCAATAATACAACAAATTATGGGGATGCGCTAAGGTATGAAAAGGAACCCTATGTTATGACCGCCGACATATCCTATATGGCTCCCTATACCGGAAGAGGCGGATGGAGCTGGTATACGGGCTCGTCGGGTTGGATGTATAAGGGCATACTGGAGCATTTCCTTGGAATAAAAAAACAATCAGATCACCTGCTTATAAATCCCTGTGTTCCCGAAGCCTTTGGAGATTTCAAAATCAAATATAGATATAAAAGCTCGTCCTATCTGATAGAGGTGAGGCATTGTAACAGGGAAGAGCTAATAGCAGATAGGAACTTGATTAAATTAGAGGATGATGGCCGGGAACATCATATTATAGTAGAGATTTAAATTTCGGTGCCATCCATGAGCACGAAGGCTAACTTGCCATCCAGATAAACTGTTGCCTTTTTCAACGACCGCCGACCAAGGCGCTTCATTAAATGATTGCAACGGTCGCTTGTTTTGCTCCATCGTATCGACAAAAGCTGTAAGCCTTGCCACCTTATGTTCGCGTTCGGCGCTTGTTTTCTTGAGTGATGTTATCGCTGCTGAGAGAGAATTGTGTTTCCGAGCAACTCGTTGTAGCGCTTTTCGGTTGTGGGGGCTTGCGAGGCTGATTATGACAGTTCAGTGGTAAAGCGGTTAAAGATAGAGCTCAAGGAAACTGATGCTGCCATTGAGAACCTTTGGAATGCGTTAGAAAAAGGCCACTCGGTTGAAATGATAATCCGGTGTATTGAAAAGCGCAAACTGAAAAAAGAAGAATTACAGGCGCAAATCGCAATCGATATGAACAAGCAAATCGTGTTCACGGCCCCACAGATACGGGCGTTTCTCTACTCGCTGAAAAAGGGTAATGTCAACGACCCAAACAACCGTAAGGGAATAATCAATATCTTTCTTCGGGCGGTTTACCTATGGGATGATAAATTTATACTGATACTCAACGGCGGGGACAAGCAAATCACTCTTGAGGATATTCCATTGGATGAAATTGAGGATAGCAACGAGGAATACAGGTGCTCGACAATGATTGCGGATGCTGCACCACCAGCGTGATGTTGGACTCAAATTCGCAAGCCGCTTTCGTAGTTTGCGAATTTTCTTTGCCCGCGGCAAAACGCTTCATCTTTTTTGGTAGCATAGGACAGCGGGTAAGGACCCGCACCCAATACCGCGAATCATTGAAAAGTGGATCGCGGTGTTTTTTTGCCCGCGTTGGAGTGTCATATAAAGATGGCCGCCGACAAGGATGTCCAAAGCCAAACCACTTAGGATACTATTAACGGAAATCAAGCGTATAAGTGAAAGAAAAAAAGAATAGTAAAACATACCCCCACATAGACTTGGCTCATCCTTTGGAGAGCGTATCGAAAATTTTAATCGCCAACTTCGCAAGGTCACAAAAACCAAAAGTGCGTTTGTCAGCGATGATGCACTCTTAAAGCAGATTTACCTTGTGACGATGCAAATAATAGATAAATGGACTATGCCGATTCGAGACTGGGGTAATATTTTGATGCATTTGATGATTTACTTTGGTGACCGGGTCAATGTGAAGGTTTAAAGAATAAACAACATGGCGGTGAATGCCCGTCAAGGCACGTTTCACTCTAAAGGCCTTGACCGCCCTTCACCGCCGTGTTACTGTAACGACATAGGGCAAGGATAAACCTTGCCCTACAGAACCATATAATATTATCTGACATTCGGAGAATACACAAAATTCTCGGCACTACCAAAATTCTCGGCACTACCTTTTGCAACTTTTATTGAATATCCTTTTAATTTTTGATATCCGCTTCCATTTTAGCAGGACTCCCTAGCCAATCGTAATACCCGCTGTGTAATACCATGCATAATTTACAGGTACGTTTGCTAGTGACCAGGTTTTTGTGTTCTTGCTTAATCATCGCATACCTTTCCTCTGGTCTTTGGCAAAGTACGCTGCCGGTTTTTTTAAAGAATTCGAATATATTCTTTAACTGTTTTTTTCTCTTTTTCAAGCTGCTTCTGATAAGCTATATCCAGTCTAATATTCCCGTTACCGAAAAAAGCATATTCACCTACTGCTCTGTGACCTTTAGTTTCCCAGTATTAATCTGTTCTACACAGACCAACCTCGTATCTCGGTCATAATACTTTGTCATGCTGACACCTCCTAATGGTTACTGTTTTATTATTGTCCATTTTCTTGGTGTCCGCTAGTAGGTTACCACATCATCACTTGCTTATTTCAGTTGGCTTTCGTTTCCCCCTAAGCAATATCTCAATTTGATGCCTCTCCCTTTCATTTAACTGTTTGCATTCTCTAGACTTTGTGTTACTCTGCTCTTGACCCATTATCTCACCCCCGTTGCTTAGTTATTTCACAACTCAAGTGTAACCGGTTTATGACGTTAATGGGTCATTTAATTTTTATTTTAGGCAATACATTTTACAACTTGCCGCGGCAATGCATATTATAAGAGCCTCTTCGCAACCATGGAAAAAGATCTTATACAATGGGCGTATTAAAAGCTAATGGATCAGTATAGGTGATAGTGTTTGAGTATATATTGCTTTTACAATGCAAAGAGAATTCAAAAAAGTCTAGGATATATGTCACCGAAAGAATACCCTGAATCATTTAACGCAAAGAAATCAGAGAGGGCAGACAGAGTAGCTTAGCAAATTGTCTACAAAAAAGTTGACGTCCCAAATGAACTATCATCAATCCATAAACGAACGAAATTGATTTCTGTACTCTGATGGGCTTCGGTTGCAAAGAAACCGAAATTGTTTTGAAAAGTTGTTTAGGTCTGCAAAGCCTACGGAAAAGCTTATTTCTGCGATGGGAAGGTTTGTGGTTTCTAACATAAGCATAGCGTGGGTTAGTCGGGTTTTAAGTAATAACGCATAAGGTGTTATGGAAAAGCATTTTTTAAACTTACGAATAAAAGCAGCTTCTGTCATATAGTTGCGCTTCGCTATATCTTTAATTGAAATAGGCTTATCGTAATTATTAAGTATATAATGGCGACAGGACATCATATCTATGTATCTTTCATCTAAGCTAATTTCTAAATTCTGTTGGGAAAAAATGTACAAGCTTGTGAGTATTTCATCAAGAATACAAGACAGACATACGTCCTTAATCGGTTTGGATCCCTGCAATAAGTGAATGATATCGTCAATCTTTTTCTCGAAGGAAGCATCCTCAACATATATTCTTTTTGCTTCTTTTTGGTTTATAAGGTTGTCATAATTGTTAGAATGACTACTACAAAATCGAACCCACTTAAATTCCCAGTTCTCGATAGAGGTTTGAGATGAATAATACTTATGATGTTCCTCTCCATTCAACAGAACTGAGTAGGATGGTTGCAAAAGAAAGCTGCGTCCTCGGTATAAGAGGTTTCCGCAGCCGCTTAGGGTATATAGGATGAGGTACATGTTTTTCAAATTGTCCCGCTTAACCAGATATTTTTTTTTAGCATAAAAATGACCTGCCCCAGTAACGTTGAAAGCAAGTCCTTTTTGTAGAGGAGCATATATCAAATACTTAGAGTGTTTAGTAAAATCATTCACAACTAAAGAACCCATCATGAAACACCCCTTGCGTTCTTATACAGCTATTGCTATTTATCATTTATTTTAAAACAAAAATAGCTTTATGTCAAATCTGCGTAGAGCTTTGAACATTAGAATGAGTTTAATCTCTTGTGCAAACAACAGCCAGGGAATGACAGCAAAAGGTGGAAAAGATAGTTAATACGTAGGGTACATATGTTCCATGTATGATAAACACGCGGCAAAAGACCGTGGGGTATAATAAATTCCTTTAAAAACACCCCTTTCGAAGTTTTTGCTAAAGTGAAGTAAACGCTGTGGACAGTTAGCGTATTCTATGCCTTTGACTATTGTAAGTGGCTTACCACCACAGTTATATCTTCACTGTTCATTGGTTGGATAAGCCATCGAACTTTCATATCAAGCAAAGCTACATGGGGTAGAACCGTAGTGGAACACGGTGTTGTAAATTTATATAAGGAAACAACACTCATTAACTATTTCGGCGTGGACATTGTGAAAACTCCCATGTTGCCGCCGCAATAAATGCAGACGGCGAAATACTCATACACGAGACCGCCCCGAATTCATAGTGTAAACTTACTGTAGGGAAAACGCAGGGAATGATTCCACCCACCCCCG